>CANGHQ010000137.1 GCA_947453585.1 Burkholderiales bacterium
GGCGCGGGGGGGATTGCATGGCGGACTCCAGAAAAAAGGGAGAGACAAAAAAAGAACAAAAAAATCGGGCGTGGCTGGCCGAACCGACCAGAACACGCCCGTGCTGGGCTAATTACCCAGGCCTTGGCAGCAGCGTGTTGCCACGCCCGCCAAATTACAAGACTTCAAACACCCCGGCTGCGCCCATGCCGCCACCAATGCACATGGTTACGCACACGCGCTTGGCGCCACGGCGCTTGCCTTCGATCAGGGCGTGGCCGGTGAGGCGCTGGCCGCTCATGCCAAAGGGGTGGCCCACGGCAATGGCGCCACCGTTTACGTTGAGCTTGTCGGCAGGAATGCCCAGCTTGACGCGGCAGTACAAAACCTGCACGGCAAAAGCCTCGTTCAGCTCCCACAGGTCGATGTCCTGAATGGTCAGGCCCAGGCGCTTGAGCACCTTGGGGATGGCGTACACCGGGCCAATGCCCATTTCATCAGGCTCGCAACCGGCCACGGCAAAGCCCAAAAAGCGGCCCAGGGGCTTGAGGCCTTTTTGCTCGGCCAGCTTCTCGTGCATCACCACCACGGCACCAGCGCCGTCAGACAGTTGGCTGGCGTTACCCGCCGACACCAAGCCGCCCGGCAATGCCGAGCGCAGGCCCATGATGCCTTCATAGGTGGTGCCAGCGCGGATGCCTTCGTCGTCGCTGACCGTGACCTTCTTGGTCATCAGGCCCATGACCTTGTCGGCCACACCCATGGTGACGGTGATCGGCGCGATTTCGTCCTTGAACAGGCCTTTTTCCAGGGCGGCAGACGCTTTTTGCTGGCTGGACGCACCGTACTGGTCCATGGCTTCACGGCCAATGCCGTAGCGCTTGGCCACTTGTTCGGCGGTTTGCAGCATGGCCCAGTAAACCTCGGGCTTGTTTTTCTCAAGCCAAGGGTCAGCCAACATGTGCTTGTTCATTTCTTGCGCGGTGCTCGAAATGGCTTCCACGCCGCCGGCTACATAAATGTCGCCTTCGTTGGCAATGATGCGCTGCGCAGCCGTGGCAATGGTTTGCAGGCCCGAAGAGCAAAAGCGGTTGATGGTCATGCCCGACACAGTGATGGGGCAGCCCGCGCGCAAAGCGATCTGGCGCGCAATGTTGGCGCCGGTGGCGCCTTCTGGAGTTCCGCAACCCATGATCACGTCGTCCACTTCACCGGCTTCAATGCCAGCACGCAGAATGGCATGCTCGACCGCGTGGCCGCCCATGGTGGCGCCGTGGGTCATGTTGAGGGCGCCCTTCCAGCTTTTGGTCAAGGGCGTGCGGGCGGTGGAAACAATTACAGCAGCAGTCATGGCTAATCCTTAGTTAAATGTCTTGCCTTCGGCGGCCAGTTTGGCCAGCAGGGGCGCGGGCTTCCAGAACTCGGCGTCATCGAGCGGGTTCTGGGCGAAACGGTGCATGGCTTGCACCACGTTGAACAGGCCAACTTCGTCGGCGTACAACATCGGGCCACCGCGGTAGGGAGGGAAACCGTAGCCAAAGATGTAGCAAATATCGATGTCGCTGGCCTTGTTGGCAATGCCTTCTTCCAAAATGTGCGCGGCCTCATTGACCAAAGCAAACACCAGGCGCTGCACGATTTCTTCGTCGCTGATTTTGCGCGGCGTAATGCCTTGGGCGGCGCGGTAGTCTTCAATCATCTTCACGACTTCGGCGTTCGGAATAGCGTCGCGCTTGCCCGGCTTGTAGTCGTACCAGCCTGCGCCGGTTTTTTGGCCAAAGCGGCCTTTTTCACAAAGCAAATCAGCGGTTTTGCTGTACTTCATGTTGGCGCGCTCGGTGGCGCGGCGCTTGCGAATGGCCCAGCCAATGTCGTTGCCGGCCAAATCGCCCATGCGGAAGGGGCCCATGGCCATGCCAAACTTTTCCATGGCTTTGTCCACTTGCTCTGGGGTGCAGCCTTCGTCGAGCAAGAAGCCACCTTGGCGGCCGTATTGCTCGATCATGCGGTTGCCGATAAAGCCGTCGCACACGCCAGACACCACGGCGGTTTTGCGAATCTTTTTGGCCACGGCCATGACGGTAGCCATCACGTCTTTGGCGGTTTTTTCGCCGCGCACCACTTCAAGCAGCTTCATCACGTTGGCCGGGCTGAAGAAATGCAGGCCCACCACGTCTTGCGGACGCTTAGTAAACGACGCGATTTTGTTCACATCCAGGGTGGACGTGTTGGACGCCAAAATGGCGCCGGGCTTCATCACGCGATCGAGTTCTTTGAACACGGCTTCTTTGACGCCGATTTCTTCAAACACGGCCTCGATCACCATGTCGGTGCCACTCAGGTCGTCGTAGCTCAGGGTGGTGGACAACAGCGCCATGCGTTCGTCGTATTTGGCTTGCTTGAGCTTGCCTTTTTTGACCTGGGCTTCGTAGTTGCCGCGAATCGTGGCCAAGCCGCGGTCCAGCGCTTCTTGCTTCATTTCCAGCATCTTGACGGGCACGCCGGCGTTGAGAAAGTTCATGGCAATGCCGCCGCCCATGGTGCCGGCGCCAATGATGGCCACGCTCTTGATGTCGCGCAGCGGGGTGTCTGCGGGCACATCAGGAATCTTGGATGCAGCACGCTCGCCCAGGAACAGGTGGCGCAGCGCGCGGCTCTCAGAGGTCCACATCAGGTTGATGAAAATCTCGCGTTCTTTGGCCATGCCGGCCTCGAACTTGCCTTTGGTGGCCGCTTCAACCGCGTCCACACACTTGAGCGGTGCGGGGTAGTTTTTGGACATGCCGCCCACCATATTGCGGGCAAACTGGAAATACGCGTCGCCCAGCGGGTGCTTGCAAGGCAGGTTGCGCACCAGCGGCAAGGGGCGTATGGCCGCCACCGAGCGGGCAAAGGCCAGCACTTCGTCAGCCAAGGTGGCGGGCGAGGCAGAAATTTTGTCAAACAGCTTTTGGCCGGGCAGCATGGCCAGCATTTCGGACTTGATGGCTTCGCCGCTGACGATCATATTGAGCGCGGGCTCTACACCGAGCACGCGCGGCAGGCGCTGCGTACCACCGGCGCCGGGCAGCAGCCCGAGCTTGACTTCAGGCAGCGCGATGCTCGCACCGGGTGCGGCCACACGGTAGTGGCAACCCAGCGCCAGCTCCAGACCGCCGCCCATGGCGACGCTGTGGATGGCGGCAACGACAGGCTTGGTCGATTTTTCGAGCACCTGGATCACACTGTTGAGGTTGGGTTCTTGCATGGCCTTGGGCGAGCCAAATTCGCGAATGTCGGCGCCGCCTGAAAACGCTTTGCCTGCGCCGGTCAGCACAATGGCCACCACAGCGGCGTCAGCCAGCGCTTGTTCCATGCCCTGGGCGATGCCCTGGCGGGTGGACAAGCCCAGGCCGTTGACCGGCGGGTTGTCGAGGGTGATAACGGCAATATCGCCGTGAACCTGGTAGTGGGCAGTCATGCTTTCAATCCTTGTGGTGAATGAACGAAGAAAAAGGGGTCGAAATCTGGAATGGTCAAAAAAGAACGACCGTTCTTTTTTGCCAAATTGTAGGGGCTTTATCGTAAAACTTGGCCCGCTTTGTCACGGCTGAGACTGCAAAACTACACTTCCAGCCACTCTTTGCGCACCGCGCTGTCGGCGCGCAGGGCCTGCGGGCTGCCGTCAAACACGATGCTGCCGTGGCCCATGACCAGGCAGCGGTCCGAGATTTGCATGGCAATAGTCAGCTTTTGTTCGATTAGCAAGACGGAGAGGCCGCGCGCACGCAAGGCCTGCAAATAACTGGCCACCAACTCCACAATCTTGGGCGCCAGGCCTTCGGTGGGCTCGTCGATGATGATCAGGTCGGGGTCGCCCATCAGGGTGCGGCACAGGGTCAGCATCTGCTGCTCGCCGCCCGACAACACACCGGCTTCGGTGTGCTCGCGCTCCTTGAGGCGCGGAAAAATCGCGTACATGTCCTCAAACGTCCAGCGCGGCTTTTTGTTGGCACGCTTTTGGCCGAGCATCAGGTTTTGGTGCACGGTGAGTTTGGGGAAGATGTCGCGGTTTTCGGGCACATAGCCCACGCCCAGGTTGGCAATCTCGTAAGACTTGCGGCCCTGGATTTGCTTGCCGTTCCACAGCACCGAGCCCTGGCTTTCCACCATGCCCATGATGGCCTTGGCCGTGGTGGAGCGCCCCGAGCCGTTTCGCCCGAGCAATGCGACAATTTCGCCCTCGCCCACCTGCAGGTCCACGCCGTGCAGAACGTGGCTTTTGCCGTAAAAGGCATGTAATTGAGAAACTTGCAGCATGCTTAATGTCCTTGAGCAGATTCGCCGGCCTGGGCATCGGCCACCGTGGAGCCCAAATACGCCTCTTGCACCCGGGCGCTGGCGCGCACCGCGTCTGGCGTGTCAAAGGCGATCACCTCGCCGTAGACCAGCACCGCAATGCGGTCGGCCAGGCCAAACACCACGCCCATGTCGTGCTCGACCGTGAGCAGGGTTTTGCCTTCGGTCACTTGTTTGATCAAAGCAATAAACCGGGTGGTTTCGCTTTTGCTCATGCCGGCCGTGGGTTCGTCCAACAAAATGACGTTGGCACCGCCGGCAATGGTGATGCCGACTTCAAGGGCGCGCTGCTCGGCGTAGGTCAGGTTCAGGGCGACCACGTCACGCTTTTTGTCCAGGCCAATCATTTCCATCAACTCCTGGGCGCGCGCATTGGCGTCGTCCAGGTCCACCAGAAACTTCAAAAACGTGTAACCGTAGCCCAGGCTCCAGAGCACGCTGCAGCGCAGGTTCTCAAACACGCTGAGCTTGGGGAAGATGTTGGTGATCTGAAAACTGCGCGACAAGCCCATACGGTTGATCTCAAACGGCTTTTTGCCGTTGATGATGTGGCCGTTAAGCACAATGTCGCCGCTGGTGGGCGCCATGCGCCCGCTGATCAGGTTAAACAGCGTGGACTTGCCTGCGCCATTGGGGCCAATGATGGCCACGCGTTCGCCTTGGCGCACCGCCAGGCTCGCGCCCCGGATGATTTCGGTCTTGCCAAAGCTCTTGCGCACATCGCGCAGTTCCAGCGCAAAAGGCGCCGTGTTTGCGGAGGTGGGGGTTGAGGCGCTCATAGTGCGGCTCCTGCGGTATTGGTTTCTTTTTCAATGGCCTCTTGGGCCGCGTCCCAGCGCACGCCAAAACGCTTCTGCGCCAGGGCAAACAAGTAGCCCCCCAGCGCCAGCACAGCGCACAGGCCCAGCCAAGATTGCGCAGACGTGGTGTCCAGCGCCACACCCATAAAGTTCACCACCGAGCCCATGGCGGCATTGAGTTGGCGGTGGTAAACCATTTCCACCAGCGCGGCCACGGCCACCAGCAGCACCAGAGATGCCGCAGCCAGCACGCCATAGGCCGGCAGCAGCGCACGCAACTTGCCGTGGCGCGCCACCCGCAGGTTGAGCATGATCAGGCTGGCAATGCCGCCCGGCGCATACATCACCATCACCATGAACACCAGCCCCAGGTACAACAGCCAGGCCTGGGTGTATTCGCTCAGCAGCACAAAAGCCAGCACCATCAAAATCGCGCCGATGATGGGCCCGAAGAAGAAGGTGGCGCCACCCAAAAATGTGAACAGCAAATAGGCGCCAGAGCGGGCCGCACCCACCACCTCGGCATTGACGATTTCAAAGTTGAGCGCGCCCAGGCCGCCGGAGATGCCTGCAAAAAAGCCGGCAATGATGAAGGCCGTGTAGCGCACCCGCTGCGGGTTGTAGCCAATGAACTCCACCCGCTCCGGGTTGTCACGCACGGCATTAAGCAGCCGCC
>CANGHQ010000138.1 GCA_947453585.1 Burkholderiales bacterium
AGCGCCTGTTCCACCAGCAGCGCCAGCGCCTTGTTGGAGTCAATTGCCTCCGAGCCGCCGCGCAGGATGCAGGCGTTGCCACTTTTGATGCTCAGACTCGCAGCCTCAATGGTCACGTTGGGGCGGCTTTCGAAAATCATGCCGAACACGCCAATGGGCACGCGCATCTGGCCGACGCGGATGCCGCTGGGCTGCTGCTTCATGCCGATGATCTCGCCAATCACGTCCGCCATGGCGGCGAGCTGTTCGCAGCCCTGCGCGCAGGTTTCCAGCACAGCCGGGGTGAGCTTGAGGCGGTCTACCAGGGGCGCGGCCAGACCGGCGGCGCGGGCGCGGTCCAGGTCTTTGGCGTTGTCGAGTTGCAGCGCGGCGGTGTTCTCGCGCAGCAAGGCGGCCAGGCGCTTGAGTGCGCGGTTTTTGACTGCGGTGGACGCGCTGGCCATCAGGGCGCTGGCGGCCTTGGCCTGGGCGCCTAGGGTGTGGGCGTAGTCGGAAATGGATTGGGGCGTGGAAGTAGCGGTCATGGAGCAATTTTCACCGATGGGGCGTTGCCGACCATTGTGCCCCGGTTGAGGCGGTCGCTCCTGATGGGCAAAGGCGTCAGAGGTAGCGCGAATACAGGATAGACACCACAGCGGCGCCCGCCGAACTGCCGCCCGCGCCGCCGGCGCTGCCTGCGGCCAGCGTGGCGGGCAATGCGCGCATGTCAATGGCGGTACTGGCGCCCAAAGTCGCATTTTTGCTGGCCTGACTGGCATTGGCCACGCCAGACCCCTGCGAGCTGACATAGCCCCGGATGGTGGTCGAGCCGCCGCTGGAAAACGCGTTGCCCGCCAACACATAGCCGTTGATCGAGTTACCACTGAGCGCCACGTTGCCCCCGACGTAGCTGCTGGCGCTGTAACTGGCACCGCTAAAACTGCCCGCCATGAAGGCGTAGCTGCCCAAGCCGCTGGCGGCGGTCGGGTCAAAACTGGCGGTGGCCAGGTTGCAAAAGTTGCTGGGATAGTTGCTGATCGCTGCACCCGCAGCCGTAGTGCAAATACCCAGGGGCGCATAGGTAGTGCCGCCCACCTTGCCCGAGTAGCCGGCGTAGTTGGGTGCGTAAACGGTGTGATTGCCGCTGGTGGTGATGTTGGCCGTGGCAATAAAGGTGTTGTAGTAGGTGCCGGTACTGGCGTCCAGGCTGCCGCTGAACCAGGCCACGCCGGGGCGCATGCCTTCATTCGTGTTCGTCGCCAGCGTCCAGGTGCCCGCTGCATAAGACAGGCATTGGGTATTGTTCGCGTTGGTGCACAGGTCCAGCGTTTTGTTGCCTGAGCTGCAGTTGTCGCCGCTGAAACTGCACGCATAGCGCATGCCGCCAGCCCGGCCGGTGGTGCCAATGTAGTAGCTGCCGTCGCTCACGCCGTTCACGTTCTTGATGTCCACCTTGAGGTCGCTGCCGCTCACATAAAAGGCGTAATTGGCATACGTGCGGTAGTCGGTGGCGTTAAATGGCGCATCGGCCTGGATGGTCACCGGCTGAACCGGCGTGATGGTGGGGCTCGCGCCACCGGTGGTGACTGTGCCTTGGTAATTGCGGCCATTGAGCACCACTTGCCCGCCCACGGTGCCGTTGACCGAGGCATTCCAGTTGTTGAGCACCAAGTCAATGGCGGCAGTCAGGAAATCAATGCTGCCGCTGCCGATGTAGACGTTTTTGCGGGACTTGACGGTGGAAGCAGAACCGGAGCCGCTGCCCAAGTCCACGCCCGGACCGTAGGCCGGCGCCGCGCAGGTGGCCGCAAGCGTTGCACTGCCCGCAAAACCGCTGGCGCTGCAGCTGTCGGTAAAGCTGGTGTCACCAATCGCCGCCAAGGTGCCGTTGCCCCGGGTGCCCATGGATATCGAGCCATTGGCCGTAGCCACACCCGTCACACTGGCGCCTCCGCTGCCACAGAAATGGCGCCGTGCATTGACGGTGACCGACTGCGTGGAGCCGCCGATGACGACGTCGCAGTTGGAATTCAAGACCTGAAAGCTCGAACTGCTGCCTAGGTGGATGGTGCCGGTGGCGTTGATCGTGTTGGCACCCGTGATGTTGTATCCGCCAGTCATTACATCGCCGCCCACATTGAGCACCGCTTGTTCGGCAGTGGCCGCTTGGACGGTAATGCTGCCACCCAGCTGGGTGCTCATGCCGGACTTGAATGCAGTGGTCAAGGAGCCCAGGCTGCTGGTGCCGGCCGTGACCCCGTAGTTCACGTCCAGCGTCACCGTGGTCTTGGCTTTGGGAACGGCCGCTGCGGTAATTCCTGTGATGCGGGCCAGAAAATTACTGCTGGTAGAGGCCGGCAAGAGCGCGGCGCTCACACCCATGTCGCTGGAAAAACTCAGGGGCGTGTTGGCAGACGACGCCTGCACACTGGCCAGCAAGGTGGCGCGCTGCGCGCTGGTGAGCCCCTGCAGGTACTGGCGCACCATCTCGGCGCCGGCCCAGGCGTTCATCTGGGCCTGGGTTTGGGCATGTACCGTCATGCTCTGGTCTTGGCTGCTGCGCACCTGCTGCACCACGGCAAAGGTGCTGGCCATCACCGCCAGCCCCACCAGCAGCGCCATCATCACCGTGGCCACGCCCCGCTGGCGGCGTGCGGGTGCTGGCGGCGTGCGTGCGCAATTCATGGGCTCAGGCCTTGAAGTTGAACAGGCACTGCTGCTCATTGAGTGCTGCGCCACTGCGGCTGGTGCTGGCGATGGTGATCAGCACTTTGCCGCTGGTGGAGGTCAGGCCAAAGGGCTTGCAGGCGCCCGCGGCGGCATTGAAACTGATTTTGGTCTGGTTGTAGGCGGCACTGGCCTGGTTGGCGGGGCGTTCTACCCACGGCGTGCTGGTCCAGGCCAGCGCGTTCCAGCCAGAGACATTGCCGCTGCAGCAGGCTACCGGCCCCAGGTAATACAGGCCGCCGGTGCCGTCGCTGGCATCTTGGTACAACAAGCCGGCGCACTGCGCGGCAGCGCCTGTTTGCATGGCCCACAGCACGGCGTTGCCGCTGGCGCCAAGGGCAGCCACGCTGCCGCTCAATGTGCTGCCCGACAAACTTGCACCCGAAAGCACCTTGAGTTGCGTGCCAAGCACCGAACCCGCAATACCAAAGCCCGCGTCTTGCGTGGCGATGCCTGCGCGCAGCAGGGCCGAGGTCACTTGCGCGTCGGCTGCTGCGTCCTGCCCGGCCTGGCCGGTAAAGCGGTTCGACACCTTGAACATCGACATCATGGCCAGGGCCACCACCACGGACACCAGCAAACCCACCATCAGGCTCACCAAAGATTCCCCCGATTGGCGGCGTGCGCTGTGTCGCATGGTCGCCCGCCTTATTGACCGAAACTCAGCACGCCACTGCCGCCCAAGGTGGCGCTGGCCACCGCTCCGGCATTGGTCGTGGCCAGCGTGGCGGGACGGGTCAGACTGACCGTGGCGCTCTGGTTGGCCCCGGTAACCGTGGGTGTGAGCGTGCTGCAGCTCAGGGCGTAGGGCACGGTCACGGTGGTGGCGGTGGCCGCAGCACCTGCGGCGTTCACATTGTTCAGGAGCAGGTCAAAGCTGCGCGCGCCTCCGCTGGCGCACCAGGCACTCAGGTCGCTGGGCGCAGCCAGTAGACCGCGCATCTGCAAGACCGCCATGTTTTGGGTGCTGGCATTGCGCTGCACCGCCAGTGCCCGGGCAGCGCTGTAGCTCATGCCCAGGCCTAGCGATGCGCTCACCACCACGCCCACCATGGCCTCGATCAGCATGCTGCCACGCTGACCGCGCGCAACGCTGGCTCCGCCAAGGCGCTGCCTTGGGAAAGTGCTAGAGCAGCGAGCGGGATACGTCATTGGCCGATCCTCCGCGCGAAAGGGTGTAGCCATAGACCGTGCCACTGGTGGGCACGCCCCGGTTGTTGATAGCCACGGTGACCGCGCTGCTGCTGGTCACGCTGCTGCCGCCCAGGGTCATGCTGATGGCAGCCGGAAAGTCAGCCGACCACAGCACATTGGCGCCGCCCGTAGCGCAAGCCGCGCCGGCCGGGTCGCCCTTGCAGACGTACACGGCGCGCGTGCTGGCGCCGGTGACCACTTTGATACCCGCCGCGGCCGCAGTGCTGGGCGCCGCCTCGGGGTTGCGCAGCGCCAAGGCCTTGGCCAAGCCGTAAGCCGATAGCAGCTTGCTGTTGGCGTCCTTGATTTGCCGGCTGTAAGTCCAGTCTGAAAGATAGGGCGCACTGGCCAGCAGCACCATGGAGGTGATGCTGAGTGACACCATCAGCTCAATGAGCGTAAAACCGCGCTGAGGCGAAGAATTTTGCATGGCCACCACTACCAGGAAGTAAATCCGCAGGAATTGTCCGCAGACACGCTGCGCACGTTTTCATTGCTCAAGCTCAGCACGCAGCTGCCCGACATGGCGCTGCCGTTGCCGGTGGCCCTGACGGTGTAACTGGCGCTGGTGGTGACCACGGAGTAGCTGAAGTAATTGCCCTGAGCTGGCGACCAGCCGCTGAAGTCGTTCAGGCCAGTGCTGGCCGTGCGGCTGGTGGTAAGGGCGGGAATCGTGGTCTCGGTGGCATAGGCGCTGGGGAAGCTCAGGGTCTTCTGGAAGGTGTTTTCCAGCGCCAGCGACATGCCCACCAGATCAGAGGTGGCCGCCTGCGCCCGGCTTTTGGTGACATAGTTTTTGTACGAAGGCAGCGCAATGCTGGCCAAAATCCCCAGCACCGCCACCACAATCAACAGCTCGATCAGGGTAAAAGCGCCTTGCTTTTTCACCCCCGCTAAGGGCACTCGACGCAACCCGGCGCTAGGGCTCGCCGGTGTTTCCGAGAAGCGGCCTCCAAGCAGACCCAATGCCTTGACCAGTCTGCCATTAAAGTTAAAGAACTCACTCATAAAACAATTTTAATAGATAAATGTAATTTTTGTGAATTTAAACATTAGTAACAATTTGAACTTACATCCAGTAGCCGTCGCCATTCCCCCTCAGACCACCACTGACGCCACTTTGCAGGCCACGTGCCCTTGCCATAGCTGGGAAAGTCGCCTAGAGACCGAATGATTTGCAGCGTTTGGCAAGACAAGAAGAACCCACACAGAAATTATGACGTCGCGACTATTAAATAAATTGACGAATATCACATGAAAATCATTTTTTCACCAATTCGGCATTCATCATGCATGCAGCTACGGAAACGCAAAGCACAGGCGACAACACTGGCTTTGCGCCGTCACGCAATAGCCCGGCAGGACGAAAAGAGGGAGTTAGCGGCGCAAGGCCGCTGGCTTGGCGGCGACCGTGGCCGCGCACAAGCCACACAGCTGCTGCGCCAGCCGGTGCAGCGCCTGCCAGCCGTTGGCGGGCCAGTCGGGCTGCTTGAGGCCTTTGACAATGCCGTCCACCAGCTGTGCCGCGTGCAGCAGATCGGCGAGTTGGCCGTCGCTCAGGCGCGGCAGCACGCGCTCAAACAAGCGCTCTTTGGCGCCCCAGACGCGGTTTTCGCGCAAGGCCATGGGCAGCGGACGGCCCTGGCCCATGGCGTCTTTCACGCGCTTGAGCGCGCGTATGTCTTCGGCCAGCGTGTAGTGCACCAGCACCTCGGCTTCGCCCTCGGCCTGCAGGCCGTCGAGCATGCGCTGCACGCGCACGCCCTGCCCGGCCAGCACCGCCTCGGACAGCTTGAATACGTCGTAGCGCGCCACGTTAAGCACCGCACCTTCAACCTGCGCCAGCGTCAGCACGCCGTCGTTTTGCACGGTGGCCGGAAACAGCAGGCCCA
>CANGHQ010000139.1 GCA_947453585.1 Burkholderiales bacterium
CATTTTTCGGGGCGAAGAGCTGCTGGTCAGCGCCGAATTGATCTATGTGTTCGCCGACCCGGTGGCCAAACGGGCGCTGCCCGTGCCAGAGGCGCTGCGCCAGACCATGTTGGGTTTCGAGCGTGGCGAACCTGCGGTCAGCACCACCTTTGGCCCCTGGAGCGAGCTGAGCGCAGCAGTGCAAAGCCTGCGCCCCGCCGATGAACACGATGTCACCGCCCTGCATTGCCTGCTGCGCAATGCCTTGGGCGAACCAGTAGCTACGGCCCGGCGCTGCGCTGGGTCGCAATCAGTGGACGGGGTGGCAGTGGCCGAGCCCCTGCGTGGGGCTGGCTGGGGCAAGGCGGCGGTGGCGGCTTGGGCCGCGCACACCGGCGGCGCCCCAACGGCTTAAATGTCTTCGAGCAGGGTGTAGGGCAGCGGCAGCAAGGCAAGCGCCGCGCCGCTGGGGCTGCCCAGGTACAAATTGCCCGCTTCTGCGGCGCTGGTTTGCATGGACACGATGGCCAGCCACGAGCCTTGTGCACTGCGGGCGGCTTGCACCACCAGGCCGCAGGGCTGATCGGGGTCTTGGCTTGAAAACAGCTCTTGACCCGCAGCCACGGGCGCATCGGAATCACTGGGCGCCCATTGCGCAATGTAGGCGCGGCGCTTCAAGGTGCCACGAAACTGGCTGCGTGCCACCACCTCTTGGCCGGGGTAGCAGCCTTTCTTGAAACTCACGCCGCCTACCGACTCAAAATTCAGCATCTGCGGCACAAAGGCTTCCACCACGGCCGCGCTCACGGTGGCCACACCGCTGAGCACTTCGCTGGATTGCCAATCGGCCAGCACAAGTGCGGGTCCAGCGGGCGCTGGCGCGCCGGTGGGGCTAAGCCAAAGCTGGCGCGCCAGCCCTTGGGCGGGGTACAACTGCACCACACTGGCCTCGCCCGTATTGGCGGCGCTCCAGGGCGCGCTGGCACCCAGGTCGGTGGCGCTTTGGCCCAGCAGCCCGTAGACCGCGAAATCGGCACTTGCGTCGCGCAGCTTGGCCTTAGCGCGCATCACAAACATGGACAGGCGCTTGAGCGTGGGCGCCAGCAAGTCGGCGCTGCAGACCAGCAAAACGTCGCCGTTGTCGCGCTTAATCGCCACAAAACTGGCCTGCATACGGCCCTTGGCCGAGCAAAAGGCGGCCAGGCGGGCAAGACTTGGCGAGAGTTGGTTCAGGTCGTTGCTGAGCTGGCCGTTCAAAAAGCGGATGGCGTCTTCGCCGCTGGCTTCAATGACCCCAAGGTGCTCCAGGTGAGCCACGCCACTGGCGGGCAGCTGGATCGCGCTGGAATCAGTCAATGGGTGGGCGCTGGCCAACGGGGCGCTGGGGGCGAGCGATGGCGAGGAGGCGGGGATGGGTGTGTTGGTGGGCGCTTGCATGGCCCGAATTATGCGGCCCGCCCAATACCCGCAAGGCCTGCGCGGCTGTCGCGCTCCAAGAGGGGCTGTCTAGCCCGGGTGCTAGTCTTCGACGATCAGCGCGCAGGGCGCCTTGACCTTGAGCAGCTTGGCGCGCTCGTTGCACAAGGACACGGCCAGGCGCTCGCCCTGGGCGGACAGGCGCACGTAAATGGCGCAGCTAAAAGCCATTTTGAGACCGTCGGTGCGGCTGTCAAAGCCGGCCGCACAGTGGCCGTAGCGACCCAGATCGGGCTTGTTCTTGGCATATTGCTCCAGCAGCGGCTGGGGTAACTGGTGCGGCGCAATGGTGAGTGGCGCGTCGCTGGCGTTCGCGCTCAGAAGGCAAACGGAAAGCAGCGCGGCGAAAACGGGTTTGAGTGCTTGCATGGGCGGATCTTAGCGAGGAATGTGGGTCGTGCCCTGGCGGCTAGCTTCCCAGGCCAATGGGTGCGGGCGTGTGCATGGCGATGCGGGTAAACAGCCGGTCGTACAGCGGCTCGCGCGCGTATTTGCCGGTGATGGGGTTGCTTTGGGTGGTGAATGCGGTGTCCAGCAGCATCCAGTCGGCGTCATCGAGCACCTTGAGCGCCTCGGGAATCACCACCGATTCTTCCAGGCGGATATGGGTCAGGTAAAACTCGACATAGGCCTTGAGCGCCGCTTCAAAATCAGCGCGGCGCGAGTCGCCCAGCAACTCCCAGCCCAGCAGCAGGTGTTGCAGTTCGCGCACCTTGGCTTCGCCCACGTCGTGCTCGTGCGTGAGTTGCGCAATCACCTCGCGCGTGGCAGCAGAACGCGCGGCCACGGGCGGGAACAGCAGCTCGGTTTCCTTGGTGTGGTGCAGGCGCTCTGGGAACTCGTCCATGTAAAACAGCATGGCGCGCAACACGTCAAAAAACTGTTCGGGCCGGTCCTGCGGACCGCGCTGCACCAGCATGCCCATGGAGCGCAGCATGGCGGTAAGTGCGGCGTGTTCGTCGTGGATGATGCGGATGCTTTGGTGGGTCATGGTGCGGGCACAGTGGTTGAAGTCAGCAGACGGCTTGAGCGTCCCACGGGCAGCATCGGCGTGATTTGATTTGCATCAAACCCTGCCGTATTGCAGACGAGCCCGTGGACGGCTTGCGGCAGGTTTAACCGCAGCTGCCCAAATAGCCGCATTGGGTGCAGTAGTCGCAGCCGTCTTTTTTGATCACCGCGTGCGCACCGCATTCCTGGCATTTCTTGCCCGCCATGGTTTGGGGGGCTTGGCCACCTGAGGGCACGACGTCTGCGGGTTTCTGCGCTCCGTCGTTGCGCTGCGCCATGATGTTCTGGATGGCGTAGCCAATGGCCGCCACTTCGGAGTCATGCCACAGGGGTAGCTGCGCGCCGTCGCTGCGGGTAAAGCTGCCCAGGCGCACCGGACCGCGGTCCCAGGCCACTTTGCGCATGTCGGCCAGCGCCCGCTCCAAAA
This sequence comes from Burkholderiales bacterium, assembly GCA_947453585.1. Taxonomy (GTDB): domain Bacteria; phylum Pseudomonadota; class Gammaproteobacteria; order Burkholderiales; family Burkholderiaceae_C; genus Allorhodoferax. Next base: position 2,894 of record CANGHQ010000139.1, read on the forward strand.
AGCCGCCACGCGCGGCCAGCGACAAGAGCCGCATGCTCGACGTCATCCATTGCTGCGATTCGCCGCTTTGCCCCACGGGCATGAAAAACTCGATGGCACGCTCGACCGTGCCCACGCCGCTGGGGTGGGGCAGGGGCATAAAGGACACCACCAGGTACAGGGTTTTGTGGCCCTCTTGCGTCCAATATTCCACCTTCTCGGCCACGGCGGACAGCGCGCCTTTGGGGCGGCTCTCAATCACGCTGCGCATGGGGTCGGCAGCCACGGGCGCCGTCCCTGCGGCAGGGGCAGGCGCGCTTGCGGCCGGGCCAGCTTCGAGCACCGAGCCCAAAATACTGTTGGGCCGGTAGGTGGCCAGGCCCTTGAGGTGCGCCTGCCAGGCCTGCAAATACAGGTGCTTGAAGGCGTCAAACGGGTAGTCGCCCGGCACATTCACGGTTTTGGAAATAGCGGTGTCGATGAGCGGCTGCACCGCCTTCATCATGGCGATATGCGCTTCGGCGGGCATGTCCAGCGCGCAGACAAAGCTCTCGGGCAAGGCGTCTACATTGCCGCCCAGGTGCTTGAACACGCGCCAGGCGTGGTCTTCCACCGCGTATTCCAGCGTGCTGCCGTCGGCCTGGCGTTTTTTGCGCCGGTAGACCCACGAAAACGAAGGCTCGATACCGTTGGAGGCGTTGTCGGCAAAAGCCAGGCTCACCGTGCCTGTGGGCGCGATTGACAGCAAGTGGCTGTTACGGATGCCGTGGGTGCGGATGGACTGCTTCAGCGCTTCGGGCAAGCGGCCTACAAAGTTGTCTGCTTGCAAATAGGTGCTGGCGTCAAAGGCCGGGAAGGGGCCTTTTTCTTGCGCCAGCGCCACCGAGGCGCCATAGGCGGCGTCGCGCATGTGGCGGGCAATCAGGGTAGCCATGTCGCGCCCCGGGGCGCTGTCGTAGCGCAGGCCCAGCATGGTCAGCGCATTGCCCAGGCCGGTAAAGCCCACGCCAATGCGGCGCTTGGCGGCGGCCTCGGCCTTTTGCTGGGGCAGCGGCCAATAGGTCAGGTCCAGCACATTGTCCAGAGCGCGCACCTGCAAGGCCACAGCGTGTTCAAAGCGTTCAAAGTCAAAGCTCGCCGGGCCTTCCACGCCAAACGGGTGGCGCACAAAGCGCGGCAAGATCACCGGGCCCAGGTCGCAACAGCCGTAGGGGGGGAGTGGCTGTTCGCCGCAGGGGTTGGTCGCAGCAATCGACTCAATGGCGCGCAGGTTGTTGTCTTGGTGGATGCGGTCCAAAAACAGAATGCCGGGCTCGGCAAAGTCGTAGGCCGAACGCATGATGGCGTCCCAGACCTCTTGGGCGGGCATCTCCTGGTAAACCCACAAGCCGTCTTCACGCTGGTGGGCACCTGCCGCAATGCGCTCAAGCCCTGGGCGGGCGCTGTGCACCAGTTGCCAGCTTTGCTGGTGCGTGAGCGCCTGCATAAATGCGTCGGGCACGGCCACGGACACGTTGAAGTTGTTCCAGCGCCCGGGCGTGCGCTTGGCGCCTATGAACTCAAAAATATCGGGATGGTCAATGCGCAGCACGCCCATCTGGGCGCCCCGGCGCGCGCCAGCGCTCTCGACCGTGGCGCAGGAATGGTCAAACACATTGATGTAGCTGCAAGGCCCTGAGGCCATGGACGCCGTGCCCTTGACTTCGGCCCCGCGCGGGCGGATGCGCGAAAAGTCGTAGCCCACGCCGCCGCCCCGGCGCATGGTTTCGGCCGCTTCACGCAGCGCCTCGTAAATACCGGGGTAGCCCTCGCTGTCCATGCCCTGGATGCAGTCGCCTACGGGTTGCACAAAGCAGTTGATCAGCGTGGCCTGGATGGAGGTGCCCGCCGCACTCATGATGCGCCCAGCGCCAATGGCACCGTCGCGCAGATTGTGCAAAAACAGGGCCTCGTACTTGGCTTGCTGGGCCGGTTTTTCGACCGAGGCCAGGGCCTTGGCTACGCGGCGCAGCACGTCGTCAGCGCTGGTTTCGCCGGGCTTGAGGTATTTTTCGCGCAGCACGTCGTCACAAATGGTTTGCGGTGGCATCGCGGCGGCCAGGAGGCTGGGAAGTTTGGCGTTCATGCGGCGACTCCGTGAGAACGGGCATGCTCTGGCGCCGGCATATAAGCAGGCACTTGCGCGCCAATCAACCAAGCCATCAGTTCAGCGACGCTGCGGATCTGGTCACCAAAGGGCAGGGCGCCTGCGCCCCGGAAGAACAGGCCTTTGTGCACATTGCCGTCCATGGCGTGGCCGAGTTGCTGGTCAATGCAAAACTGGCCGATGCTGGCGTCGCCGTCGCGCAGGCCGCAATGGGCCAGGCAGTCAAAAGACATATTGCATTTCTTTTTCAGATGGGCTGCGGCCTTGAGCTGGGGCTCGATGCGCAGGTATTTATTGAGCCAAGGCGTGCGCACCGCGCGCGCAGGCAGGCCCGAGACGCTGACGAATTCCACGATGTCTTGCGGCTTGGCCTGGGCCAGCACCTGCTTGAAGGCGGGCGCGGCGTCGCATTCCTGGGTCACGGCAAAGGCGGTGCCCAGTTGCACGGCCGATGCGCCCAGCGCCTGCAAGCGCGCAATATCAGCCTGGCACGAAATGCCGCCCGCCACAATCAGCGGAATGCGGCCTTCAATGCCTGCGGTTTTGAAAAACGCCAGCACGGCCGGAATCACCACCTCAAAATCAAAGCGCGGATCGGCCAGATCACCCACGCTGGAGGCGCCCAGGTGGCCCCCGGCCAGGCGCGGATGCTCAATCACCACCGCGTCGGGCAGGCGCCCGCGCTTTTCCCATTTGCGCACCAGTAGCTGCACGCCACGGGCGTCTGACAGGATGGGAATGAGGGCGGTGTTGGGA
>CANGHQ010000140.1 GCA_947453585.1 Burkholderiales bacterium
AAACCGCCCACCTGCTGCGCAAAACCGGCGCGCGTGCGGAACAAAAACACCCAGACCGCGCCCACCCCGACCCGCGCAAACAGCACGCCAATGCTCATGCGCGAGCCGGTAAACAGCTTGGGGATGCGGGTGGCGGCCTCAAAATTTTGGGTTTGCGGAAAGTTGTAGCCGTTGGGGTCTTTCCAGGGGCCGTAGACCAAATAGCCCAGCACCTGCACCGCCACATACACCATCATCAGGCTGACCAAAATCTCGTTGGCGTTAAAGCGGTCGCGCAGCAGCGCGGTAATGCCGGCCCACAGCATGCCGCCCAGCACACCGGCCAATATCACTGGCACCACAATCCAGCCACCCGTGGTTTTGTCCGCCATAAGCGCCACTCCGCTGGCCGCCACCGCGCCTAATATGTACTGGCCTTCGGCGCCAATGTTCCACACATTGGAGCGAAACGACACCGCCAGCCCCAGCGCAATCAGCAAGAGCGGCGTGGCCTTGACCACCAGTTCACCCAGGGCGTAGCCGCTTTTGATAGGTTCCCAAAAGAAGATTTGCAGCCCCCGCACCGGGTCTTTGCCCAAGAGCTTGAACAGCACCAGGCCAATCAGCACGGTAAGCACCAGCGCCAACAGGGGCGAGGCAAAAGTCCACAGCTTGGATGGCTGGGGCCGAACCTGGAGTTTGAAACCCATCATGCTGCGCTCCACAAACCGCTCATCCATTCACCCACCTGCTCTACCGTGGCCTGCGCCGCAGCCACCGAGGGCGACAACTTGCCGTGGGCAATCACGTGCAGGCGGTCGCAGACTTCAAACAGCTCGTCGAGCTCTTCGCTGACCACCAGCACCGCGCACCCCGCGTCGCGCAGGGCCAAAATCGCACCCCGAATTTGCGCCGCCGCCCCCACGTCCACGCCCCAGGTGGGCTGCGAGACGATAAACAGGCTGGGCTGGGCGTCAATCTCGCGCCCGACAATGAATTTTTGCAAATTGCCACCCGACAGCGACCGAGCCGCAGCCCCCGGCCCGTTGGCCTTGACGCCAAAGCGCTCCATGATGCGCCGGGCCTGGGCGTCGAGCGGGCCCAACTGCAGCCAGCCGCCAAAAAAATGGGGTGCGGCAATCGCCTCATTGCGCGTGAGCAAGAGGTTTTGCGCCAGGCTGAGCGTGGGCACCGCGCCGCGGCCCAGGCGTTCTTCGGGCACAAAGTGCAGGCCGAGCTTGCGCCGCGCACCCGGATGTAGGGCCGCCACATCGTGCGTGCCCATGGTGATGCTGCCCGCAGGTGCGCGGCAGTCTTCGCCCGACAGGGCGTACAGAAGCTCTTTTTGGCCGTTGCCCGACACGCCAGCAATACCCACCACCTCGCCCGCGCGCACCTGCAGGTCAATGCCTTGCAGGTCTACGCCAAACTGGTCTTCGCGCGCCAAGCTCAGGCCGCTGACCCGCAAGCGGGTCTCGCCCACGGGGCGCGTGTTGTGCACCAGCTTGGGCGGCTCGCTGCCAATCATCAGGCGCGACAGGGACGCGTTGGACTCATCCGCCGGGTTGCACACGCCGGTGACCTTGCCCCCGCGCAGCACGGTGCAGGCATTGCACAGCGCGCGGATTTCGTGCAGCTTGTGGCTGATGTACAAAATGCTGCAGCCCTCGGCAGCCAGCTGCTTGAGCACCACAAACAGCTTTTCCACCGCCTGGGGCGTGAGCACCGAGGTCGGTTCGTCCAGGATGAGCAACTGCGGGTTGGTCAGCAGCGCGCGGATGATTTCCACCCGCTGCATCTCGCCCACGCCCAGGGTGTGCACCGGGCGCTCGGGGTCGATGTCCAGACCGTATTGCGCGGCTTTTTGGCTGATGCTGCTGGCTACTTGGTTCAGGCTCAGGCTTTTGTCCAGCCCGAGCCAGACGTTTTCTGCCACCGTGATGGTGTCAAACAAATTGAAATGCTGGAACACCATGCTGATACCCAAAGCGCGCGCCTCTTTCGGATTGCGCACATGGGCCACTTGGCCGTTAAAGGCAATCTGGCCGGCGTCGGGCTTGATGGAGCCGTAGATGATCTTCATCAGCGTGGACTTGCCCGCGCCGTTTTCGCCGAGCACCGCGTGGGTCTGGCCGGGCAGCACCGTGAGCGCCACGTCGCTGTTGGCGATGACGCCCGGATAGGCTTTGGTGATTCCGGTGAGTTGAAGGCGGGGTGCGATCATGCGGCTTTTGGGGGGCAGGGCGCGAATGCGGCTTACCGGCGGTGAATGGAATGCGTATGCTAACGGCTTGCGCGGGACGGTTTAGACCTGATTTACCCTTGCACCAATCTGCGGCACAAAGGACACGGTTGATGGACACACAAGCAATTAGCAAGCCCGTTCGTTTTATCAAAGGCGGAGCGGTGCACACACTGGTGCAGCTGGCGCCCACGCGCACCCTGCTCGAAGTGCTGCGCGAAGACCTGCATTGCACCGGCACCAAAGAAGGCTGCGGCGAAGGCGACTGTGGCGCCTGCACCGTGGTGGTCGGCGAGCTGCGGGGCGGCAAGCTGCACACGCAGGCGGTGAACAGCTGCATCAAGCTGGCGCATTCGATGGACGGCATGGCGCTGTGGACGGTGGAAGACCTGGCCGCCCCCGACGGCAACCTGCACCCGGCCCAAACCGCGCTGGCGCAGTGCCACGGCTCGCAATGCGGCTTTTGCACGCCGGGCTTTGTCATGAGCCTGGCGGCACTCTCAGAACAACACCCTAAACGCGCTATCAGCCGCGAAGTGGCGTCTAACGCGCTGTCGGGCAATCTGTGCCGCTGCACCGGCTACCGCCCCATTCTGGACGCCGCGCAGGCCATGGCGCAGCTGCCACGCCAGCCTTTGGACACGCCACAGGTTCGCAGCGGTCTGCGCGCCCTGGCCCAAGTGGCACAGGCCGAAGCCGCCGCATTGGCGCCAGTTAAACCCGCGCCCAAGCGCGCGCCCAAACCCCAGATGGGCGCCTACGCCGCGCCCACCGACCTGGCCACGCTGCTGGCGCTGCGCCATGCGTATCCGCAAGCGCAACTTGTGGCCGGTTGCACCGACGTGGGCTTGTGGATTACCAAGCAGGACCGCGACTTTGCCCAGGTGCTGGACGTGACGCGCGTGGAAGCGCTGCGCCAGATTGACGATTACCCGCACCACATCGCCATCGGCGCTGCGGTGAACCTGACGGACGCCTTTGCCGCCCTGGTGGCGCAGCGGCCACAGTTGCAAAGCTTTGCCCAGCGCTTTGCCGGCCTGCCGGTGCGCAACGCGGGCACGCTGGGTGGCAATGTGGCCAATGGCTCGCCGATTGGCGACTCCATGCCGCTTTTGATTGCCCTGGGCGCCAACGTGGTGCTGGCCAGCCACAGCGGCTACCGCGAAATGCCCATCGAAGACCTGTACCTGGCCTACCGCACAACCGCGCTGCGCCCGGACGAAGTGCTGGGCTGGATCAAGGTGCCCAAGCCGCTGCCTGCGCCGAAAGGTCGCAGCAAAGCCAACCGCAGCAGTGGCGAACTGTGCCGCGTTTACAAAATCTCCAAGCGCTTTGAGGACGACATTTCTGCCGTCTGCCTGGCGCTTAATGTGCGGCTTGAAGGCGGGCACGTGGTGAGCGCCTCCATTGGCGCGGGCGGAGTAGCCGCCACGCCAGTGCGCGCACGCGCCACGCAAGCCGCGCTGGTGGGCCAAGCCTGGGCCGAGGCCACGGTGCGCAGCGCCATGGCCGCCTTGCGCGCCGAATTCGCGCCGATTTCTGACATGCGCGCCAGCGGCGCCTACCGCAGCGAAGTGCTGGGCAATCTGCTCTGGCGCTTTTGGCTGGAAAGCCAGGGCACGCCGCGCACCGACTTGCAGGCACTGGCCGCACTGGACCTGGAGGGCGCACAGCCATGAAAAACACCACGTCCACCCAGTCCCGCAAGAGCGCTAAGACGGGCCTGCGGGCCAAGTCCGCCGAAGCGGCGCCATCACCAGCGGCCAGCGCCAGCACGCCAGCGGCCCCCCCCAGCACATCCTCCAGCACTCCGGCCAGCGGACGCACCATCGCCCACGAGAGCGCGCTAGCCCAAGTGGCGGGCGCCGCCACCTATATTGACGACATGCCCGAGCTGCGCGGCACCCTGCACGCGGCGCCCATCTTGTCCACCCAGGCCCACGGCCATTTGCGCGGGGTGGACGCCCGCGCCGCGCTGGCCATGCCCGGCGTGGTGGGTGTGGTTTTGAGCGCCGACATTCCGGGCGACCCGATGCTGGCCGCCTTTGCGGGTGACGAGCCGGTGTTTGCCATAGACACGGTGCAGCACGTGGGCCAGGTGATTGGCCTGGTGGTGGCGCGCACCGTGATGCAAGCGCGCCGCGCCGCGCGCAAGGTGGCGCTGCACATTGACGCCCTGCCCGCCATCCTGACGGTGCAAGACGCGCTAGCGGCGCAAAGCTATGTGCTGCCGCCCGTGCATGTGCGCCGGGGCGACGTGAAAGCCGGCCTGGAAACCGCCACGCACACGCTGCGCGGCACGCTAGAAGTGGGTGGTCAAGAGCACTTTTATTTGGAGGGCCAGGTGGCCTACGCCGTACCGCACGCACAAGGCCAATGGTCGGTCTTCAGCAGCACCCAGCACCCGGGCGAAGTGCAGCACTGGGTGGCACACGCTTTAGGCCTGCACAACCACGCAGTGCGGGTGGAATGCCGGCGCATGGGCGGCGGCTTTGGCGGCAAGGAAACCCAGGCCGGCCATGTGGCGGTGTGGGCGGCAGTGGCAGCGCACAAGTTCAAGGCGCCGGTCAAGCTGCGCCTGGACCGCGACGACGACTTCATGGTTACCGGCAAGCGCCACCCGTTTGCCTATGAATACAAAGCCGGTTTTGACGGGACTGGGCGCCTGACCGCGCTGGACTTGATGATGGCGGCCAACTGCGGCTTTAGCGCCGACCTTTCAGGCCCGGTGGCCGACCGCGCGGTGTTCCACAGCGACAACGCCTACTTTTTGGAAAACGTATCCATAGCGTCTTACCGCTGCAAAACCCATACCCAAAGCCACACCGCGTTTCGCGGCTTTGGCGGGCCCCAAGGCGTGGTAGTGATTGAGGCCATCTTGGGCGACATCGCACGCTACCTGGGCCAAGACGCGCTCGATGTGCGCATGCGCAATCTGTACAGCGACGAAGCGCTCACCGACCAAGGCACCGGCGGCCCCCACGCTGTGCTGCGCCGCGACACCACGCACTACCAAATGAAGGTCGAGGACAACATCCTCGCACCCCTCTTGGGCACCCTAGAGGCCACGTCCAACTACCGCCAGCGCCGCGCCGACATTGCCGCCTGGAACGCCAAGAGCCCCATACTCAAGCGCGGCTTGGCGATCACGCCGGTCAAGTTTGGCATCAGCTTTACCGCCACCTTGTTCAACCAGGCCGGGGCTTTGGTGCACGTGTACCTGGACGGCAGCGTGCGCATCCACCACGGCGGCACCGAAATGGGCCAAGGCCTGCACACCAAGGTGACGCAAATCGTGGCCGACGAGCTCGGCGTGCCATTTGAGCGCGTGCTATGCAGCGCCAGCGACACCAGCGCCATTCCCAACGCATCGGCCACGGCTGCGTCTGCGGGCACCGACCTGAACGGCCGCGCCGCCCAGTTTGCGGCCCGCCATGTGCGCGACAACCTGGCC
>CANGHQ010000141.1 GCA_947453585.1 Burkholderiales bacterium
AGCGCCACCCTGACGCCCAGCACGGTGGCCTATGGTGCGGTCAGCACGCTCCTGACGCTGGCAGCCGTGGACGCGGGATCGGGCGTTGCGGGTGGCCAGTATTGGTTCGACGGAACCACGACCCCACCCGCGGGCGCCATTGCCTTTACCGGAACCAGCCCGACCATCAATACCAACGCGCTGTCCGGTGGCGTCCATAGCGTGCGGGTGCGGGTGCAGGATGCGGCGAGCAACTGGAGCACGGTTGCCACGGCAACGCTGACGGTGGTGCAGGCGGTCAATGACAGCCAGGCGATCACGGCCAATACCAGTGCCAGTCAGACCGTCAACACCGCCACCCTGGGCTTGCTGGCCAATGACCAGCCCATCGCTGCGGCCGGGCGCACTTCCGCGCTCCAGGCTGCGCCGGTGCGCAAGTCGGGAAGCGGGACTGGCACGCTGACACTGAGCTGCCCCAACACACTGGGCACCGCTGGGGCCACCGTAGGCGGCAGCAGCATCTGCACCAACGGTGCCTACCGCGTCAATCTCAGCGGCGTTGGCACGAGCAACAGCGCGCGCCAGACTTCCAAGCGGGGGACTTTCAGCTTTGCGTATACAGAAACTTTGAATGGTGTTTCCTCCACGGCAACCGTCACCATCACCGTGAACTAGGCCTGTCGAAGCAGACGCCGACCCATCGTTGAGCAAAGGAGTACCAGGGTGAAAAATGAACATGCCAATCAACATGCCATGCGGCTGACGTGGGTGGTGGCGGTGGGCTTGGTACTGCTGCAAAGCGGGTGCGCCAACCTGGGAGCCCCCGGACAGATCGTACCGCTGCCCATGTTCGTGCAGCAGGAGCGCAAAGAGGTGAGCCCACCGGTGCAGGCGAGTGAGTTGGAAATTTCGCTTGGTATCCAGGTTCTGCAAGTGGGCATGTCGGGCGGTGGTGGGCTGGTCGACGTGCGGTTCAAGGTGCTCGACAGCGCCAAGGCACGCGCGCTACTTGGCAAGGCCGCGAACAGCCCAGAGCTGCTCGTCGATCAGGCCCCGCCCTTGGTGGCACCGCACCATGCCTTGCGCGGCGCCCGGCTCAACCGGGGCGAAGTGTTCTACATCCTGTTCCCCAACGCACGCGCAAGTGTCAAAGCCGGTGTAGACGTCACCGTGGCCATGGGCGAGGCCCGCCTGGGGCCGGTGCGCGTTCAGTAGCAAGCAGCAACATCACTTGCCAACGTTACAGGAAAGTAGAAATGTCAAAAATATTTATGCATGGTCGTGCTGCGGTTGTTCCCTTGTGGCTTGCGGGCTTGCTGTCTGCCAATCCCGCTCATGCGCAGACGCCGACCCAATGGGTAGACGGCGAGTTGCTGATCGGACTGCGCGCAGGTATGGGGCCTGAGCGGCGGCACGGTTTACTGCGCGAGCATGAAGCCAGCTTTGTGGAAGAAATTGGCCAGAGCACACGCATTGCGCGCGTGCGGGTTCCTGCGGCGGCACTTGAGGCTACCAAGCGCCGGCTTGCAAAGCGCCCAGAAGTCAGGTTTGTTGAAAAAAACTATATTTTTGAGCCCGCCTTGGTGCCCAACGACCCGCAGTACGCCAGCCAGTGGCACCTGCCGCAAATCCAGGCGCCTGATGCCTGGAACATCAGCCAGGGCGGTGCGGCAGCGGTGATTGCGATTCTTGACAGCGGCATTGACGCGACCCACCCGGATTTTGCGGGCAAGCTGCTTGCGGGCTACAACACCTACAACAACTCGACCACCATCAGCGATGTCTACGGCCACGGCACCGAGGTGGCGGGAGTGGCGGCGGCACTGAGCAATAACGGTCTGGGCATCGCGGGGGTGGCCGGGGCCGCTCCCATCATTCCGGTGCGTGTCACCGACGACCTGGGTCGCGCCACCTCGGCCAGCATTGCCAATGGCATCGTCTGGGCCGCCGACCAAGGCGCCCGGGTGCTGAACCTGAGTTTCAACGGAGTAGCCGCAAACGCCACGGTCTCCAGCGCAGCGCAGTACGCCTACAACCACGGCGCGCTGGTGGTAGCGGCTTCGGGCAATTGCGCCTGCGTGGATCCGACGCCAGAGAATCCGTACATTCTCTCGGTCTCTGCTACCGATGAGGCGGACGGACTGGCCTCTTTCTCAAGCACCGGGGCCTATGTCGATCTGTCCGCGCCAGGAAACAATATATGGACCACCGCGCGGTTTGGCCTGTACACCACTGACTCCGGAACCTCCTTGGCCAGTCCCATCGTCAGCGCGGTGGCGGCGCTGATGATTGCGAAAAACCCGTTGCTCACGCCCGCGCTGGTTGCGCAGATGATGGAGTCCACGGCGATCGACTTGGGCGGGGGCGGCTACGACAGCCGCTTTGGCTACGGGCGGGTTGATGCCTTTTCAGCCGTCAGCGCCGCCGCAACGTACCAGCCGCCGCCCGACACCAATGCGCCCGCAGTCACCTTGGGTTTGCCGCTCAGTGGCGCCAAGGTGTCCGGCGTGACGGTGGTCGATGTGGCCGCGAGTGACAACGTGGGCGTGGTCAAGGTAGACCTGTTTGTCGATGGCCTGTTCTATGTGACAGACAGCCTTTTCCCTTACTCGTTTGCGTGGGATACAGCCACCGTGGCCAACGGCTCCCATGTGCTGTACGCCGTGGCCACCGACGCTGCGGGCAATAGCGCCACCAGCGCCTCGGTCGGTGTCACCGTGTCCAACACCGCGCCCGACACCACGGCGCCCGCAGTCGCCATTACGGCCCCAGCTGCGTCCGCCACGGTTTCTGGCACCACGACGGTGTCGGTCAGCGCCAGTGACGCCGGGGGCGTGGCCAAGGTGGATTTTTATGTGGACGCAGTATGGACAGCTACCGATGCCAGTGCCCCCTACGCCATCGTCTGGGACACCAGCCGCGTAGCCAACGGTTCGCATACGCTGCAGGCCGTCGCCACCGACCCGAGTGGCAATACCGCCAGTGCGGTACGCACGGTCACGGTCGCCAATGTTGTCAACACCGCACCGGTAGCCGCCAACGATGCATTTTCGGCACCCTACCGCGCCAAAGCTTCGTACACCGCGCAGTTGCTCAATGTGCTGGCCAATGACCGTGACGCCGAGGGCAACCTGAGCCCCGCGACGGTAAAAGTCGTCAAGGCGCCCAACCAGGGTGGAACCGTGTCGGTCAAGTCCAACGGAGCAGTGGCTTACACGCCGGCCAAAGGCTATCGCGGGGTCGAGGCGTTTTCTTACACCGTGAGTGACAGCCTGGGCGCTGTCTCCAACACCGCCACCGCCACGATCAGCGTGCAATGAGTCTGCTTTGCCGCCTGCTCCAGGCTCGAATGGTCGATCACCCCGCGCCAAGCGGCGCGCTGCATCGGCGCGTCCCGGCCTGCGTGGCGTGGGTGCTGGCAGCTGCGCTGGGCTGGGCATTTGGGTTGGGCTTTGCCTTTGCACAGGAGGGGGACCAGCATGCGCTGGGCAAACGCATTTACCGCGAAGGCTTGCTGGACGCCGGGAAAGTTCTCACGGGTCAAGCAGTGGCCGGTGTGGAACTCTCGGGCAAGGATGCAGCTTGCACCACCTGCCACCGGCGCAGCGGATACGGCTCCAGCGAGGGCAGCATTGAGGTTCGCTCGATCACCGGACCGGCCCTGTTTGGCCGCACGACAGGCGCCGATGCGCCGATCAACCCACAAACAGCTTTTGACCCATCGGCACGTGGACAAGCGCAAACGGCGGCCCGCGCCCTGCGCGCGGTGCGCTTGGCCACCCTGGCGGGCGGGCGCCAGCGCCCGGTCTACGACGAGAGCACACTTGCGCGGGCGATTCAGCAGGGCATTGATGTGACGGGCAAGCCCATGAACGCTTCGATGCCACGCTACACGCTCGAGCCCGCCCAAATGCAAGCGCTCACCGCTTATTTGAAGACGCTTTCGGTTCAGGCTGCTTCGGGCGTGACAGACACGGAAGTGCATTTCGCCACGGTCTTCCAGCCAGGCACACCCCTTGCGCATCGCCAGGCCCTGTTGCAAGTCATTCAGACCTATTTTCAGGAGCGCAATGCCGGACTGCGAGCGCAGGTGCGTCGCGAAGAGGCGGGGTCGGTGCGCTTGCGGCGCAGCTACCGGAATTGGATCCTGCATGCGTGGGATCTGACCGGCCCGAGCGACACCTGGCCCGGGCAGCTGGAGGCGTTCAACCGCCAGCAAGCGGTGTTTGCACTGGTTAGTGGATTGGGCCAGGAAAGTTGGCGCCCTATCCATGACTTTAGTGAGCGCTTTGAGGTGCCCTGCATCTTTCCGCAGGTTGACCTTCCAGTCTTGGACGAGGGCAACCACTTTACCGTCTACTTGTCTCGGGGAATGACACTGGAGGCCCAGGCCTTGGCCAGTTTTCTGCAGCGTGAGAACAAGCCAGCCCCGCTGGTGCAGGTGTACCGCCGCGACACTGCGGGTGCCAGTGGCGCCCGCGCGTTCAGCCAGGCTTGGCAGGCGTACACCGGCAGCGCCCCCGAGGAACGGGTGATTGACGGCGTGCCCGATGCCAGCTTTTGGAGCACGCTGGCGCGCCAGCGCGCGACCCTGGTCCTGTGGCTCAATGCCCAGGACTTGGGCGACACCCATGCGCTTACAGCACCAGAGACTTCGCTGCAGGCCATCTACCTGCCCTTGAGCTTGAACCGGGGGACAAGAAGCGGCCTTGCGGCCCATGGCAGCCCACTGGTGCGAATGATCTATCCCGAGGAGTTGCCGTTGGTACGCGATGCGCGGCTGGAACTGGTTCGGCGGTGGATGCACGACGCGGGGATTGAACCCTCGAACCCATCACTGCAGATGAATGCCTACCTGGCGGCCACGGTCACCGCCATGGTGGTGTCCCACAGCATGGATACGTATTCGGCGGACTACCTCATGGAGCGCATGGAACACATGCTGGGCAATGCGCTGGAGCGCTCCATCTATCCACGCCTGAGCCTGGGCCCGGGGCAGCGTTTCGCGTCCAAGGGAAGCTATATCGTCACCGTGGGTGGCAAGGAAGACAGCGAACTCATGCCGCTGTCGGACTGGATCGTCCCGTAGACGAACCCAACGGATGCAGTGATGAACCCATTTTCATTTACCGACAGGAGGATCTGACCATGACTATGAACATAAGCACTCGGCGGGTGCTGGTGCGGGCCGCGTGGGGCGCGGTCGTGGGGCTGGCATCTGGCCCGCTGGGCACCGTAGCTTGGGCCCACTCCCTTCAAGAGCATGCAGTTCAAACCAAGGTGCCTGCACAAGCATCTACTGCCGTGTCGAGCGGCTACACCCGCAACGTGAAAGACTATGCGCTACCCGACGTGGTCCTGACCGACGCGGACAACAAGCCTGTGAGGCTGCGCGAACTCTTGGCCAGCAACGAACCGGTCATGGTCAATTTCATTTTCACCACCTGCAGCACGGTCTGCCCAGTCATGGCGAAGGTGTTTTCAGAAGTCCCTGGCGCGCTCGGTGCCGGTGCCCAGCGTTTGCGCATGGTCTCCATTTCTATTGATCCGGAAAATGACACCCCCCTGCAGCTCAAGGCCTATGCCAAGAGCATGCATGCCTGGCCGCGGTGGAAGTTTCTGACCGGAACCGTGCAGGATATAGAGGCAGTGCAGCGTGCCTTCGACACCTACCAC
>CANGHQ010000142.1 GCA_947453585.1 Burkholderiales bacterium
CGTCATTCCCTTTGCCCGCGCGATCGTGGAAGAATTTCCGGACCGCGTGCTCTGGGGCACCGACTGGCCGCATCCCAATCTGAAGGACCACATGCCCGACGACGGCCTGCTGGTGGACTTTATTCCCCACATCGCCACTACGGCGGCGCTGCAGCGCAAGCTGCTGGTGGACAACCCGATGCGTTTGTACTGGAACCAGGAGTAGCCATGGCTTTGGAAAAACTGTACCTCGACGTGCCTGGCACCATCATTTTTGATGCCGAGCAATCCCGCAAGGGCTACCACCTGAACCAGTTTTGCATGTCGCTCATGAAGGCCGCCAACCGTGAACGCTTCAAGGCTGATGAGCGTGCTTATCTGGACGCGTGGCCGATGACGGAAGAGCAAAAGCTCGCCGTGCTGTCGCGCGACCTGAACCGCTGCATGGCCAGCGGGGGCAACATTTATTTTCTGGCCAAGATTGGCGCCACCGACGGCAAGAGCTTCCAGCAAATGGCCGGCTCTATGACCGGCATGACCGAAGAGGAATACCGCAACATGATGATCTCCGGCGGCCGCTCCATAGAAGGCAACCGCTTTATTGGCGAAGACGGCAGCGCCCAGGCCCACCGCCAACCCCAGGACTCGGCCCATGGGCCAAAAACAGCAGGGCAATAAACATGGCACGCATTACCGCTTCCGTCTACACCTCGCATATTCCCGCCATTGGCGCCGCGCTGGACCTGGGCAAAACCCAGGAGCCGTATTGGCAACCGGTGTTCAAGGGCTATGAGGTTTCCAAAACCTGGATGCAGCACAACAAGCCGGACGTCATCTTTTTGGTCTACAACGACCACGCCACCGCCTTTGACCTGGACTTCATCCCCACCTTTGCCATTGGTACGGCCGCGTCGTACGCACCCGCTGATGAAGGCTGGGGCCCGCGCCCAGTGCCCACGGTGATTGGCCACCCCGAGTTGTCTGCCCACATTGCGCACTCGGTGATTCAGCAGGACTTTGACCTCACCATCGTCAACAAAATGCCGGTGGACCACGGCCTGACCGTGCCGCTGTCATTAATGTGCGGCCAGCCACCCGCGAACAACTTTGCTTGGCCTTGCCCGGTGATTCCTTTTGCGGTCAACGTGGTGCAGTACCCGGTGCCCAGTGGAGGCCGCTGCTTTGCGCTGGGGCAGGCGATTCGCCGTGCGGTGGAGAGTTTTGACGAAGACCTGAACGTCCACATCTGGGGCACCGGCGGCATGAGCCACCAGTTGCAGGGGCCGCGTGCCGGCCTGATCAACAAGGCCTTTGACAATGCCTTTTTGGACCAGCTGATTGCCGACCCGGCCGCAGCTGCACGCATACCGCACATCGACTATGTGCGCGAGGCCGGCAGCGAAGGCATTGAGCTCGTCATGTGGTTGATTGCCCGTGGCGCCATGGCCGACGTGGCCGGTGGCAAACCGCCGCGCGTGGCGCACCGCTTCTACCACGTGCCCGCCAGCAACACGGCAGTGGGCCATCTGATTTTGGAGAACACGTAAATGTCTAAAACCATCAAAGTCGCCCTGGCCGGCGCGGGTGCCTTTGGCATCAAACATCTCGACGGCATCCAGAATATCGAAGGCGTGCAAGTCGTCTCCTTGGTGGGCCGCGAGCTGGAAAAAACACAAGAAGTCGCGCGCAAATACGGCATTGCCCATGTCAGCACCGATCTGGCAGACAGCCTGGCTTTGGCTGAGGTGGACGCCGTGATTTTGTGCACGCCCACGCAAATGCATGCTTCGCAAACCCTGGCCTGCCTGCGCGCGGGCAAGCACGTGCAGGTGGAAATTCCGCTGGCCGACCGCTGGAGCGACGCGGCTGAAGTGGTCGATGTGGCGCAGCAAAAGGGTTTGGTAGCCATGTGCGGCCACACCCGGCGCTTTAACCCCAGCCACCAGTGGGTGCACCACAAGATCCAGGCGGGCGCCTTCAACATCCAGCAAATGGACGTGCAAACCTACTTTTTTCGCCGCAGCAATATGAACGCGCTGGGCCAGCCGCGCAGCTGGACCGACCACCTGCTGTGGCACCACGCGGCGCACACGGTAGACCTGTTTGCCTACCAGGCGGGCAGCCCCATCGTCAAAGCCAACGCCTTGCAAGGCCCTATCCACCCGGCGCTGGGCATTGCCATGGACATGAGCATCCAGTTGCAGGCGGCCAACGGCGCCATTTGCAGCTTAAGCCTGAGCTTTAACAACGACGGCCCTTTGGGCACCTACTTCCGCTACATCGGCGACACAGGCACCTACCTCGCGCGCTACGACGACCTGTTTACCGGCAAGGAAGAAAAAATCGACGTGTCCCAGGTGGCGGTGTCCATGAACGGCATCGAGTTGCAAGACCGCGAGTTTTTTGCCGCTATCCGCGAAGGCCGCGAGCCTAACTCCAGTGTGGCCCAGGTGCTGCCCTGCTACCAGGTGCTGCACGCGCTGGAACAACAATTGAACGCTGCCTGAAGTCATCGCCATGCACTTGCAACACTTGGGGCTGATTGGCTACGGCGAGGTGGGTCGCATCTTTGCGGTGGGCTTGGGCGCGCATTTCGCCTCTGTGCGCCTGTGGGACATCGATTTGCGCAATCCCGCGCCTGAGGTGCAGGCCTGCGCCTCCATACAAGAACTCGCGCAAAGCTGCGACCTGGTGATCTCCGCCGTGACCGCCGCCAACACGCTGGCCGTGGCCCAAGAGGCTGCCCCGCACCTGCGCCCCGGTGCCGTTTTTCTGGACCTGAATTCGGCCTCGCCCGGCACCAAGCAGCTGGCATCCAAAGTGGTTGAGGCGGCAGGCGCCCACTATGTGGAGGCCGGTGTCATGACCTCGGTGCCGCCCCACGGCATCAAGGTGCCCATATTGCTGGGCGGGCCGCAGGCGCAAGCCCTGTCCCTGCGCTGCAATGCCATGGGCATGGACACCACCGCCGTAGCGCCCACCATTGGCACCGCCTCGGCCATCAAGATGTGCCGCAGCGTGATGATCAAGGGCCTGGAGGCCCTGGTGATCGAGAGCTACACCACCGCCCGGGCCTACGGCGTAGAGGCCCATGTGTTGCCGACTCTGGCCGAGACTTTTCCGTCCATTGACTGGGAAAAGACCGGCGGCTATTTCTTCAGCCGCGTGGCGCAACACGGCAAACGCCGGGCCGAGGAAATGCGCGAATGCGCCAACACGGTGCGCGAAGCCGGTTTTGCCCCGACCATGGCCCAGGCCATTGCCGAAAAACACCAGTGGGTGGCCGACCAGGCCCGCGCGGGCACTTTGGCCGGGGTGGACAAAGCCGCGCCCTGGCAGGCCTACGCCGACGCCCTGCTGGCCGCGCGCAAGCCCTAAAACGTCGCCAATGCGCTGGGCGAGCCGCCTAATCACCTGCTGTCGGCCCGCTTGGCGCGCTGTTTCTGAACCACAATGCAGGCTTGGAGGACGACGGCTTTGAACAACGAAATGCTTGCTTTGGTGGTGGTTTTGCTGGTGCTCAACGTGGCACTGGCGATTTGGGCCCTGTTGCGCCGCGGCGGCGGTGGGGCGGCAACTGCCGCCGCCCAGGCGCAAGCCGAGTTAGTGCAACTGCTGCACGCCAGCGCCGAACGCATCGACCGGCTCGAGCGCGAACTGCGCCGCGAGGTAAGCGAATCCGCCCGCGACGGCCGCCAGGAATCAGCCCAAAACCTGGCCACCTTCCAGCAAACCCTGACGCAACAATCCGCTGAGGCCACCCGCACCCAAAACACCCAGATCGACGCCTTTGGCCTGCAATTGGCCGGCTTGCAAAAGTCGCTCTCCGACACCTTAAGCACCCAGCTCACGGGACTGAGTGAATCCAACGCCCGGCGCATTGCCGAACTCAGTGAAACCAGCGCCCGCACCTTGGCCGAGGTGCGCCAGACGCTGGACGCCCAGCTCGCGCAGCTGCAAACCACCAACGCCGCCAAACTCGATGAGATGCGCGCCACCGTGGACGAGAAGCTCCAAACCACCTTGCAAGCGCGCCTGGGCGCAGGCTTCAAGCAAGTGGCCGACCAGCTCGAGCAAGTGCACAAGGGCCTGGGCGAAATGCAAACCCTGGCCCAAGGCGTGGGCGACCTCAAGCATTTGCTCACCAACGTCAAGACGCGTGGCATTTTTGGCGAGGCGCAACTGGCTTCGCTCTTGGAACAGGTGTTTGTTAGCGAGCAATACGCCGCCCAGGTCGCCACCCGGCCGGGCAGCAAAAACGTGGTGGACTTTGCTATCAAGCTGCCGGGCAAGTCGGACGACGGCGCGCTGCTGTGGCTGCCGATTGACGCCAAGTTTCCCAACGAAGACTACGAACGCCTGCTCGACGCGCAGGGCAGGGCGCACGCGGGCGACGCGGCGGAAGCGGGCAAGGCGCTGGAACTGCGCATCCGGCTGGAGGCCAAGTCGATTTCCGAGAAATACGTGGAGCCGCCGTACACCACCGACTTTGCGATTTTGTTTTTGCCCACCGAAGGCTTATATGCCGAAGTGCTGCGCCGCCCGGGTTTGATGGAGGCGCTGCAGCGCGAGCATCGCGTTACGCTCGCCGGGCCGACCACGCTTTTGGCCATGCTCAGTTCCCTGCAAATGGGCTTTCGCACCCTGGCGCTGGAAAAGCGTTCCAGCGAGGTCTGGCAGGTGCTGGGCGCGGTGAAAACCGAGTTTGGCAAGTTTGGCGACGTGCTCTCCAGGGTCAAGTCGCAGACCGAAACGGTGCTCAAAACCCTCGATGGCGCCGAAGTGCGCAGCCGCGCCATGGGCCGCGCCCTGAAGAAAGTCGAAAGCCTGCCCGAGTCGCAAGTGGCCGCGCTGATTCCGCAGGACAAGGACTTTGACAGCGACGCGGGCGGCTCGCTGTTGTGAATCCCCCTGAAGCGGGGGCTGTTGCCGAAGTGCCGGAGGACCCCGAAGCCTCTTCTGAAACCAGCCGCGCCTGGGCGCTCTTGCGCCTGATTTGCGGCCATATTTGCCTGCACGCCAGCATGGCTGGCATGCGCCTGGCCGCGCCGCTGCTGGCGCTGCATCTGGGCCACAGCGCGGTGCATGTAGGCTTTTTGTTGGCGCTGTATTCGCTCAGTCAGGTGTTTTTGGCCTTGCCCGCAGGCCGCTACGCAGACCGACACGGCCTGCGCCGCCCCATGGGCCTGGGCGTGGTGGTGGCCATGGTGGGCGCGCTCTTGTCTTTGGTTTTTCCAGTGTTTGGCGTGCTGTGCGTCAGCGCCCTGTGCATGGGCGCGGCCACCGGGGGCGCATCCATCGCCTTGCAGCGCCACGTGGGGCGCGCCGCGCGCAGCAACACCGAGCTCAAACGCGTGTTCAGCTGGCTGGCCAGCGGCCCGGCGGTGTCCAACTTCTTTGGCCCGGTCAGTGCCGGTTTGTTGATTGACTACGCTGGTGCGGCCCTGGGTGACGCGGTGCCGCTGGCGGGGTTTCGGGCAGCGTTTTTGTTCATGGCGCTGATGCCGCTGCTGGGATGGTGCTTTATACGTAGCACGTCGGAGCTGCCTCCCGTGGCGCAGACGCCAGACGCGCGCGCGCCCTCGGCCTGGGCTTTGCTGCGCGAGCCCGCTATGCGCCGCCTGCTGC
>CANGHQ010000143.1 GCA_947453585.1 Burkholderiales bacterium
AAAGGTCTATTTCGAGATCAGCGACTACGCCACCAACTACGTGTTCTTCGAGAATCCGCGTTAAGTCGCGGTCCGCAAGGGCATCAAACCCAGCCCATCACCCCGGCCAAGGCGCCCGCGCCCAATATCCACAAAAGGTGAATGCGGTTGTGCCACACCAGCAGCGCGCTGGCCACCGTGAGCACATAGGCGCCAGGGTTGACGCCCCAACTGCCATGCGAGCCCGCCAAAATCCAGCCGGTGGCCACCAGCAAGGCCACAACGATGGGCGCCATGGCCAGCTTGAAGGCGCGCACTGTGGGCCGCTCGCGGTTGCGCTGGCCCCAGCGGGCGGCAAAAAAAGTCAGGGTAGCGCTGGGCAGCACGATGCCCATCATGGTGGCAAACACGCAGGCGCTTGCCAGCGTCCAGGCAACCGCGCCTGCAGCCGTGCCGCCCGCCGCGTTCATGCCCACGGTCCAGCCCAAAATCGCAACAAACAAGACATTGGGGCCCGGTGCAGCCTGCGCCAGCGCAATGGCGTTGCTGAACTGGCCTTCGCTGAGCCAGGCCTGTTCGCTGACCAAAAACCGGTGCATCTCGGGCACGGTGGTAATGGCCCCACCTACCGACATGAGCGAGAGGGACACAAAGTGCAGAAACAGCGTGGAGAGTTCGTGCCATCCCCAGGGGTTCATGGGCGCGCTCCCTTGTGTTGCGCGAGCAGACAGTGATAAGCCCAAGCCATGGCCGGCGCGCCAAGCCCCAGCAATACCCACACCAGCGGAATGCGCAGCACGCCAATCGCGATAAAAGTAAGAATCGCCAGTGCGGCACAGACTGGCGTGCCCATGGCGTTGGTGCGTAGCGCGGCCATGAGCTTGAGGCCGGTGCCCGCAATCAGGCCGGCCGACACGGCGCCCATGCCGCGCAGGGCGCCTTGCACCACAGGCAGGTCGGTTACGCCAGACAAGCTAATCGTGAGCACCATCACCACCCCGAGCGGCAGCGCCAGCATGCCCGCGAGCGCCGCCAGCGCGCCGCGCCAGCCAAAGTAGCGGTCGCCCACGATGAGCGACAGATTGACCACATTGGCGCCCGGCATGATTTGCGCCACCGCCCAGTCCTCGACGAACTCTTCGAGCGTGAGCCATTGCCTTTTGTCAACCAGTTCGCGCTGCACCACCGCCAGCACGCCGCCAAAACCCTGCAAGGCCAGCCACGAAAACGCCCAAAACAGCGCGCGGACCGACGCCGGGCGCTGTGGGCTTGTCTTGGTCATGGTTGGGCGCTGGCCAGTTGTTCGGCCACCCAGTCCATCACGTGGGCGTCGCTGCAGAGTTGCACGTGGCCCAGGCCGTCAAACACCTGGGGCACCACGCCGGGCAGCACTTGTTCACGCTGCGGAAAGACGATAGCGTCTTGCGGCGTGATGGCGATGCGAAACAGTGTGCGTGTGGCGTCGCTTTCGCCCGCCGCCAGAGCGGCCAGCCAGGCGCTTTGCCAGACCATTTGTTTGCCATTGGGCGCCCGGGCGTGGGGCGAGACCCGGGTGCCTTGGTGGGGCGTGCCCAGGGTGACAGCCAGCGCTGCGCGCTCAGTGCCGTGGGCTCGCATCCAAGCGCGAATGGCCAGGCCACCCATGCTGTGGCCCACCAGCGCCACCTGTCTGCCACCGGTGTGCTGGCACAGGCTTTGCACCGCGTGCTCTATGGCGGCGGCATAGTCGTCAATGGAGGCGAACACCGGCTCCAGGTCCACGGCAAATACCGCATGCCCTTGGGCGCGCAAGTGGGGCGCCAGATCGTCCCAGACCCGGTGGTTGCACACAAAGCCGTGCACCAGTACCACGCCGATACGCGTCTGCGGACCTGTGGCCGGCTGCAACTGCGGCGTACGCCAGGCCCAGGGCAGGCGGGTCACAAAAAAGCGATAGACCCAAAATGATTCGCCCAGGCTGGCGCGCACAACGCTGGCCCAGGGCGACTGGCCTTGGCAGGCGTGCACCGTGCTTTTGAGCATCCACACCGCCACCAGCAACATAGGCACCAGCACAAACATCACCAGCCCCGCCCACCAGGGCCAGTCGGCCAGCCAGGCCATGAGCCAGGCGGCTGCCACGGAGATCAGTGCCAGAAAACCCGCCTGAAAAAGCAGAATCTTGCGCAGCATGCGGGCGAGCATGGCGCGGCCTATCCCTGGGTGCACTGCAGCGTGCGCCGCGCGGGCTCCACCACGGCTTTCTCTGCTTGGTAGTCGGTGGTCAGCACCCGCATGAGCAAAAAGCCGGTGCTGCTGGGGCTTACCACCACTTCGGCGCCAGCCGGAGGCGGCTTTTGCTGTGGGTCGCCGCCGGGCGCCACCAGCCACAAGTCCACGGGACGGCCCTGGGCCTGGCGGTCGTTGCGCACAAAGAAGTTGTCGCTGTTTGCGGCATACAGCGCCACCGACCAGTAATTGGTCAGCGCCGGGGCGGCACGCACGCGCACGGGCCCTTCGCGCAAGTCATAGGCGCAGACCGAATACAGCATGTCCGGGCTGGGCATCACCACCGAGCGGGACTTGGCTGTCACCGCCTCAGGAAACGCGGCCTGGTTGTGCATGTTCATTTTTTGCGCCGCCGGGCCGTGCATCAGCACCTGCATGATGAGGCGCGGCGCGGCCCACACCGCCAGCAGGTGCGCCAGCAAGCCGGTCACGGCCAGGGTCAGCAGGCGGTAAAACCACAGGCGCTGGTGTTCGCTGAAGTTTTTCATGCGCAGTCCCCGATTTGTTGCACTGCGGGCGCCACCAGCGACTGGGGCGCCGCTTGCAGCGCGGGCGCTGGGTTGTACAGGCGCAGCGTCAGGATCAAAGCGTGATTGCCCGGCGTGGGCAGCCAGTACAGGCCCGGCTGTTCGGTGGGGCCGGTGCTCAGGGAAAAGGCCCCGGCGGCGTCGAGCTTGGCGGTGCTGCCGTTAAGGCTGTAGTGGCCGTTGGGCGCGTCAAACAAAAACAGGTCTTCGGCATAAGCGGTAACACTCCACCAGAGCGCCTGCGGCGGCACGCCGGTGATGCGGTAGTTGCACTGCGCGCGCAGGGCGTGCCCGGCATCGTCGCGGGTGGCTACGAAATACATGGTCTCGTCGCGGCCCAGGGCCAAGAGCGCGTTAACTGCGATGGTGGCACGGGTATACATGCCTGCGTCTTGACTGCCTGCCTGCAGGTTGGTGCGCCAGGCGCCCACTTCGACTGAGGGATTGAGCCAGGGCGACTTTTTCAGCACCCACCAGGCGGAGCCCAGGCCGACCGCGACCGCACTCAGGTAAAGCAGTGCGCCGATTGCGATGCGCTTGGCGCGCGCGCTCCAATGTGTTTTTGCGCTCATACAGGCGTTTGGTCTGCGGCGGCTTGGCGGGCCGCTTTGGCCAGCGGCATCCAGTGCAGCAAGCCAAACAGCAGCGCCAGCAGCACGCTCACCCAAAGGGGGCCGGCGTAGCTTTTGATGGCTTTGAAGGCCAGCAGGCATTCGAGCAAGTGCACCGCCAGCAAGGCCAGCGCCAGTTTTTGCACCACCGGGGTGGCGCCCATGGGCAGTACGACAAAAAGACTGGCCAGCGCCACGAGGTAAGTGAGGCTGAGAAGGGCTTTGGACAGGGTGTTGATCATGGGCTCTTTAGGGTTGGACGGTTAGGGCGCAGCGCGCTTACATCAGGCGCTTTTTGTCGATCGCCGTCGAGTTGGCGGGCAGGGTAAACAGCATACCGTCTTCGCCCACGGTGATCGGGCCGCCAAAGAACTTGGCTGCGTCTCCGACAAAGGCCGGGTAGGCAAATTTGACGGGCAGCGGCGGGACGATGTGGTTGAACACCAACTGCTTCACCTGGGCCGTGTTGGCCTGGGCTGCGGCCTGTTCTGGCGTGGTGTGGTAGTTGAGGATGTCTTGCATCACATGGGCCAGGTTGCCCATGTTTTTACCTGCAAACTCAGACTCCAGAATCTTGACCAGCGTGGGCTGCAATGCTTCGTGCACCAAAATGTCTGCGCCTTGGGCTGCAGCTACCAGCGAAGGCGTGGGGATCGTGTCACCGCTGATCACCACCGAGCGGCCCTTGTAGTCAAAACGGTAGCCCACGGCGGGTTCAATAGGCGCGTGGTTGACGCGAAAGGCGGTGATCTTCAGGCCTTGGTCGTCAAGCACCACGACCGTATCGCCCTGGCCAGCGGACGGCAGCGCAAAGGGCATGCCCTTGCCGCCACTGCCGCCTGAGGGCATGACTTTTTCGCTATGGTGTTTGACGCGGTAGCCGTAGTCCAGCATATAGGCCGCCCGAAAGCCGTCAACCACTTGCTCCACACCGGCGGGCCCGTAGATAGGCAGCGGCGCAGTGGCAGTGGCCATGCCCCAGTGCTGCAGCATGAAGGGGCCCAGGCCGTCAATGTGGTCGGAATGGAAGTGGGTCAGCAGCAAAGCTTCCATCTTGCCCAGGGGCAAACCCATGTAGCCCATATTGCGTGCCGAGCCTTCGCCCGCGTCCACCACAAACAGGCGATCGCCCGCGATGATGGCGGTGCACGGCCCGGCGCGTGTGGGGTCAGGAAAGGGCGACCCGGTGCCGCACAGCGCCACGTGCAAACCGTCGGGCAGGGTGGGGATGATGTTGCGCCCCACATTGGCATGGGCCACGCGCTGCAGCAAGGCGGTGCCGACCTGCTTCTGGAAGACCCAGACCACTGCCGCTAACACCAGCGCCGAGCCCACCAACCACACCAGAACTTTTTTTAGCACGCGCATACGCCAACTCCCGAAATATCAAAAATTGATTGTCGCATACACATGTGTACGGAGCCTTCGGGTTTCCCCTTGGGCGCCGCACTTTCCAAAGAGCGCAGGCCGCGCTTCAGTACACCGGCTCAAACTTGCGGATGGCGGCTTTTACCCCGTCCGTCAGCACAAAACCGGGGCCGTAATGGCTGGCCAATTCGGCGCAGCGCGCCTCAAAAGCGTCTATGCCCATGCCGTAAATAAACTGCATGGCCCCGCCAGTCCAGGCCGGAAAGCCAATGGCAAAGATGGAGCCGATGTTGGCGTCGTGCACCGTGGTCAGCACGTTTTCGCTCAGGCAGCGGGCGGTCTCTACCGACTGGCGATAGAGCAGCCGGTCTTTGACGTCGGTGATGGTCCAGGCCACGTCCGGCTTTTCGTACAAGGCTTTGAGCTGGGGCCACAGATGCTTTTTGGCGCCTTTTTCCGTGGGGTAGTCGTAAAAGCCGCCGCCCCCGGCGCGTCCGGGGCGCTGGTGCTGGTGCACCATTTGTGCCACAAGCGCTTCACCAGGCGTGGGCACATAGGTTTTTCCATCGGCGGCAAAGTCGGCAATGGTTTGGTCCATCACGTGCACGCTTAAAGTGAGTGCGGTCTCGTCCAGCACGGCCAGCGGCCCCACGGGCATGCCGCATTGCATGCCTGCGTTCTCAATGGCCGCAGCCGGAATGCCTTCGCCCAGCATGGCCGCGCCTTCCATCACAACGGTGCCAAACACGCGGCTGGTGAAGAAGCCGCGTGAATCGTTCACCACGATGGGCAGCTTGCCCAGCGCCTGCACGTAGTCAAACGCGCGGGCCACGGTTTCGTCGTCGGTCTG
>CANGHQ010000144.1 GCA_947453585.1 Burkholderiales bacterium
AAGGCGTCAAGACGGTGCATTTTGTGTGCCCCTCGGTCTGGGCGTGGCGCCCAGAGCGGCTCGAAGTCATTCGCCGCAGCGTGGACCACGTGCTGTGTATTTTTCCGTTCGAGCCTGCGCTGCTGGCCCAGCACAGAATTGCGGCCACCTATGTGGGCCACCCGCTGGCGCAGGTGATTCCTGAAGTGCCAGACCGGGCGGCGGCGCGCCAGGCCCTGGGGCTGGCGCCCGGTGACGACGTGGTGGCCATTCTGCCGGGCAGCCGCAAGTCGGAGGTGCGGCATTTGGCGTTGCGGTTTTTTGAGGCGGCGGCGCGCATCCACGCGCTGCGCCCCGGCGTCAAGTTTGTGGTGCCCGCGGTGCCGGGTTTGCAGGCGCAGATTGAGGCGGCAGCGCGCGCCAGCGGCATGGGCCAGCAGATTCAGATCGTGGCCGGCCAGTCGCACACGGTATTGGCTGCTTGCGACGCCACGCTGATTGCCAGCGGCACCGCCACGCTGGAGGCCGCGCTGTTCAAGCGCCCGATGGTGATCGCCTACCGCATGGGCGCATGGTCATGGCGCATCATGCGGCGTAAAAAGCTCCAGCCCTGGGTGGGTTTGCCTAATATTCTGTGCCAAGAATTTGTGGTGCCCGAGCTGCTGCAAGACGCCGCCTCGGCCAGCGCACTGGCGGCCGCGGTTCTGGACTGGCTGGACGCCAAACACCAACAGCCTGAGAAGATCCAGGCGCTGGAGGCGCGCTTTGCGGCACTGCACGAACTGCTGCGCCGCGACACCGCCGCGCTGGCAACGCAGGCGATTGAGAGCGTGCTCGGTGCCTAAATCTGCCCAGCCCCTACAAGCGAGCTTGGTCTGGGACGTCAGCGGCCTGATTGCCGGGGTGGACGAAGCCGGGCGCGGGCCATTGGCCGGGCCGGTGGTGGCCGCAGCCGTCATCCTGGACGACCGCCATGCCATCAAGGGCCTGGCGGACTCTAAAAAACTCAGCGCCCGAAGGCGTGAGGCCTTGTTTGACGAGATCCGCGCCAAAGCGCTGTGCTGCTCAGTCGCCCAGGCCAGCGTGGAAGAGATTGACGAGCTCAATATATTGCAAGCCACACTGCTGGCCATGCGCCGCGCAGTGATGGGTTTGCGGCTGCCGCCCAAACTGGTGCTGGTGGACGGCAACCGCCTGCCGGTGCTCGATATTCGCGCAGAAGCCATTGTCAAAGGTGACGACAAGGTGCCAGCCATCTCGGCCGCGTCCATTCTGGCCAAGGTGACCCGCGACCGCTGGTGCCTGGAATACCACCAGCAATTTCCCCAATACGGCTTTGACCAGCACAAGGGCTACGGCACCGCCGACCATTTGGCCGCGCTGCGCCTGCACGGGCCTTGCCCCCAACACCGCCGGACTTTCAGGCCGGTCACCGACTTATTGCGATGATTTCCATGCACCCCATCGCCTCGCGCGACAACCCGCTGCTCAAAGAGCTGCGCAAACTGGCCCAGGGCAATACCGCTTACCGCAAGACCGGGCGCTTCTGGGTTGAGGGCGACCATTTGTGCAGCGCCGCCTTGTTACGTGGCTTGCAGCCGACGATCGCGGTGTTTGCCGAATCCTGCTGGTCGCAGGCAGCGGCGCAGTTTGGCAGCGCAGCGCCCAAAACCGTGGTGGTGCCTGACGCGCTGTTTTCCGAGATCAGCGGGCTGGAGTCACCCGCCAAGATGGGTTTTGTGCTGGATTTGCCGCCCGCCACCGCTATCGACCCCCAAGCGCCCACGGTCATACTGGACCGGGTGCAAGACGCGGGTAATGTGGGCTCGATTTTGCGCAGCGCGGCGGCTTTTGGCTTCAAACAGGTGATTGCCTTGCATGAAACCGCCGCCCTGTGGTCTCCCAAAGTGCTGCGCGCAGGCATGGGCGCGCACTTTGGCCTGTTGTTGCATGAAAGCGTGCCAGAGGCGGATTTGGACGCGCTTGCGTTGCCTCTGGTGGTCACGAGTTCGCACCAAGGGGGTCTGATTCAGGATTTGCAACTGCCTTTTCCCTGCGCCTGGGTGCTGGGTCACGAAGGGCAGGGCGTGCGCCAGAGTTTGCTCGCGCGCGCCCAGGTCCATGTGCGCATCGGCCAGCCTGGGGGCGAAGAGTCGCTCAACGTGGCCGCCGCCGCCGCCATTTGTCTGCACTCCAGCAGCATTGGCGCGCGTTAAGGGCAGAAAAGTCGCTGGGTTACAATGGTAGGCTTTCCATTTAACAGCCCGCCCAAGCGCTCGAAAAGCCCAATCCCCTTCGAAAAATAGCAGCCAAGATGGACTCTTGAGCGCGCTTGGGCGTACCCGTAACCCATTCGGAGAACCCAGTGCTTTTGTCTCTTCAGGGTAATACCCCCCCCGCTATTTTGGCGCTCGCAGACGGCACGGTCTACCTTGGTAATTCCATCGGAGCGGCAGGCTCCACCGTCGGTGAAGTGGTGTTTAACACCTCCATGACCGGCTACCAGGAGATCCTGACCGATCCCAGCTATTGCCAGCAGATCGTTACGCTGACCTATCCCCACATCGGCAACTACGGCACCAACCCCGAGGACGTTGAGTCTGACGCGGTGCACGCCGCCGGTTTGGTGATTAAAGACCTGCCTTTGGTGGCGTCCAACTTTCGCAGCACCCAAACGCTTGCCGCCTATTTGCAAACCCACGGCACCGTGGCCATTGCCAACATCGACACCCGCCAACTGACGCGCCAACTGCGCGAGCACGGTGCCCAAAACGGCTGCATCTGGGCGCTCGCCGCAGGTGAGACGGTGACGGATGCGGTGATCGCCCAAGCCGTGGCTGCCGCCAAAGCTGCGCCTTCGATGGCTGGCCTGGATCTGGCCCGTGTGGTCAGTGCCGACATGAGCTACGCCTGGACCGAATCGGAATGGACCTTGGGACAAGGCTACGGCCAGCAGACCTCGCCCAAGTTCCATGTGGTGGCGTATGACTTTGGCGTCAAAAAGAACATTCTGCGCATGCTCAGCGAGCGCGGTTGCAAAGTGACCGTGGTGCCCGCCCAAACGCCAGCAGCCGAGGTGCAAAAGCTGCAACCAGATGGCATTTTTCTGAGCAATGGCCCCGGTGACCCGGAGCCTTGCGACTACGCTATTGCCGCTGCGTCTGCGTTGATCGAATCCGGCGTGCCCGTGTTTGGCATCTGCCTGGGCCACCAGATCATGGCGCTGGCCTCAGGCGCCAAGACCTTCAAGATGAAGTTTGGCCACCACGGTGCCAACCATCCGGTCAAAGACTTAGGAACTGGGCGCGTCAGCATCACCAGCCAGAACCACGGCTTCGCGGTAGACGAAAAGACCTTGCCCGCCAACCTGCGCGCCACCCATATCAGCCTGTTTGACGGCACCTTGCAAGGGCTCGAGCGCACGGACAAGCCGGCGTTTTGCTTCCAGGGCCACCCGGAAGCGTCGCCCGGCCCGCACGATATTGGCTACTTGTTTGACCGCTTTATCCGGGAGATGGAGTCGCAGGCATGAGCTTTTATGGCGTGACCGACCTGTGGACCTATGTGATTGGCGCCTTTGGCATCATCTTGCTGCCCGGCCCCAATTCGCTGTTCATCTTGTCGGTAGCTACGGCGCGCGGCGTCAAGGCGGGTTTTCAGGGCGCCCTCGGCGTGTTTCTGGGCGACACGGTGCTGCTGGCGCTGGTGGGTTTGGGCGCAGCCGGTTTGCTGCGCACCACGCCTGCCTTGTTTATGGTGGTGAAGTACGCGGGCGCCGCTTACCTGAGCTGGGTCGGCGTGCAATTGCTGCTGGCGGCCCTCAAGAAATGGCGCAGCGCGGATTTGCCCGCACACGCCGAGCCCGAGATTCCCGCGCACATGGCGCAGCCGTTCAAGCGTGCGCTCTTGGTGAGCTTGCTCAATCCGAAGGCGATTTTGTTTCTGCTTTCGTTTTTTGTGCAGTTCATCGACCCGGCCTATGACACGCCGGTCGTGCCCTTTTTGATTTTGAGCGCCATCGTCATGGGCTTTAGCGCCTTGTATTTGTCGGTTTTGATTTTTGCCGGCGCACGCCTGGCGCAAGGTTTTCGGGCGCGCCACAAGTTGTCGGCCAGTTTGTCCAGCGCCGTGGGCGCGGTGTTTGTCTGGTTTGGGGTCAAGCTGGCCAATGCCAGTCTGGCCTGAGTCACCGGTCAATTACCTTCGGTTTTAGTAGTAACAGCGGCGGCGCCCGGTGCGCGGCCACAAAAAAGTAGAGAGCAGCAGAGAACATGCCAAAACGCAGCGACATCAAAAGCATTCTGATCATCGGCGCCGGCCCCATCATCATCGGCCAGGCCTGTGAGTTTGACTATTCCGGCGTGCAGGCCTGCAAGGCGCTGCGCGAAGAGGGCTACAAAGTCATTCTGATCAACAGCAACCCTGCGACCATCATGACCGACCCGGACACGGCGGACGTGACCTATATCGAGCCCATCACCTGGCAAACGGTGGAAAAAATCATCGCCAAGGAAAAGCCCGACGCGATTTTGCCCACCATGGGTGGCCAGACGGCACTGAACTGTGCGCTGGATTTGTGGCACAACGGTGTGCTCGAAAAATACAAGGTCGAACTCATTGGCGCCACGCCCGAGGCGATTGACAAGGCCGAAGACCGGCTCAAGTTCAAGGACGCGATGACCAAAATCGGTCTGGGTTCGGCCCGTTCGGGCATCGCCCACAGCATGGACGAGGCCTGGGCTGTGCAAAAGACTCTGGGTTTCCCCACCGTGATCCGCCCCAGTTTTACGCTGGGCGGCACCGGCGGCGGTATCGCCTACAACTCCGAAGAATTTGAGACGATTTGCAAACGCGGCCTAGAAGCCTCGCCCACCAACGAGCTGTTGATTGAAGAGTCGCTCTTGGGCTGGAAAGAGTACGAGATGGAAGTGGTGCGCGACAAGGCGGACAACTGCATCATCGTCTGCTCGATTGAAAATCTAGACCCCATGGGCGTGCACACCGGCGACTCCATCACCGTGGCGCCCGCCCAAACGCTGACCGACAAGGAATACCAGATTCTGCGCAATGCCAGTCTGGCCGTGCTGCGCGAAATCGGCGTGGACACGGGGGGCTCGAACGTGCAGTTCTCCATCAACCCGGACGATGGCCGCATGGTGGTCATTGAGATGAACCCGCGCGTGTCGCGCTCAAGCGCACTTGCCTCCAAGGCCACGGGTTTCCCGATTGCCAAAATTGCCGCCAAGTTGGCGGTCGGCTTCACGCTCGATGAGCTGCGCAACGACATCACCGGCGGCGCCACGCCGGCGTCGTTCGAGCCGTCCATCGACTACGTCGTCACCAAGATCCCGCGCTTCGCGGTCGAGAAGTTCCCGGCGGCCGACTCGCACCTCACCACGCAGATGAAGTCGGTGGGCGAGGTGATGGCCATGGGCCGCACCTTCCAGGAGAGCTTCCAGAAGGCGCTGCGCAGCCTGGAGACGGGCCTGTCGGGCTTCGACGAGTACGTGCAGCTGCCGCTCAACGACGAGCGCGAGGCGAACCTGATCACGGAGCTGCGCCACCCGGGGGCGAACCGGCTGCTGTGCGTC
>CANGHQ010000145.1 GCA_947453585.1 Burkholderiales bacterium
ACCGAGTACATCGGCAATATCATGAAGGGCAGCAGGATGTGCGTCATGGCCGCCACCACGCCAAAGCGGTTGAACACCAGTGGCAGCGGCTCGGCAATCAGGCCCAGCGCCTGCAGCACCGAGTTGATGACGCCTTCTTTTTGCAACACCACCATCCAGGCAGTGGTGCGCACCAAAAGCGAAGTCCAAAACGGCAGCAGCACCAGAATCAGCAGCAAATTTGCGGTCTTGTCACGCAGGTGCGCCAGCAGGTAGGACAGCGGAAAGCCCAGCAAAATGCACATCACCGTGACGGTGAGCGCCACGCCCAGCGTGCGCAGGTAGATGGTGATGTGGATGCGCTGGTCTTCGGGTTGCGCCACGATGCTGCCGTCGGGCAGGCGCCGGGCGTCCAGCGCTGACAAGAAAAACAGGGAATGGGTGGGCGAGGACAGGTTGCGGATCGTGCCCCAGATGGCGGGCTGCATCCAGGCCGGATCGGCGGCTTCAAAAAACGGGGCCCAGGGGCCTTCTTCCTGGCTGGCTACGCGGCGCGCAGCGCGCATGAAGATGGTGCGCAGGCCAGACTCTTCAATATTCAAACGGTTGGCAATGGCACCGGCTTTTTCGGCCTGTACTGCCGCTTTGAGGTCCAGCGCCAGAGCGGCATATACCGGCTCTGGCGGGGCCTGGTCCCGGGGGCCGTTCCAGGCATCGAGCGCGCGCAAGGCGCGCGGCAGGTTGTCCGGAACGATCGGGTCATAAACGCTGTTGAGCAATACCGTGCCCAGAGGCAAGAGAAAGCTCAGGGCAACAAAAATGAACAAGGGCGCAATCAGCGCGTAGGCCCACAAATGGACGCGCCGCTCTGCTTTGCGCAGGCGCCGCCCCAGGTCTGACGTGCTGATTGCTGTCATGTTCTTACTTCGCCAGCCAGGCTGCGAACTTCTTGTTCAGGTCGTCCTGGTTTTCCATCCAGAACTGTGCGTTCGTGGGCATGGAGCGGCCAGGGTGACCAGCGTTGGGCAACCAAGCCTTGTAGGGGTTGGACGCAGGGATCAAAGCCAAGGACGAATTGCGGGTAGGCGCGTAAGGGATGTACTTGGCCTGGTCCGCCAAGGGCTGGCTGCTGCTGGCAAAGCGGATGAAGTCTTGTGCGGCGTCCAGGTTCTTGGTGCCTTTGAGGATGGCGTACAGGTCAGGAATCTGCACCTGGCCGTCCCACATCACTGCAAAGTCCTTTTTCTCTTTGGTGTTGGCGTCAACGATGCGACCGTGCCAGGCGTGGGTCATGACGACTTCACCAGCGGCCAGCAACTGAGGTGGTTGTGCACCAGCGGTCCACCAGACGATGCTGCTTTTGATGGTGTCGAGCTTCTTGAACGCGCGGTCCACGCCAGCGGGTGTGGAGAGCACTTTGTAGACGTCGGCCACAGCCACACCATCAGCCATCAGCGCCCATTCCAGGATCACGCTGGGGTCTTTCTTGACGCCGCGCTTGCCGGGGAACTTGGTGACGTTAAAGAAGTCTTCCAGGGTCTTGGGGCCGTTGGCACCCATTTTGGCTTTGTCGTAGGCCACGATGTTGGCGTAGGTGATGACGCCAATGGCGCAAGGCAGAATCATGCCTGCCGAGAAGTCTTTGGCAGCAGGGGTGCCGTCAGCGCCAGCGGGCAGCTTGCTGGGGTCGATTTTTTCGAGCAAGCCTTCTTCGCAGCCTTTGAGGGCTTCTGCGGGCTCCAGATCAACCACGTCCCATTTGATGTTGCCCGACTTGACCTGGGCGCTGATTTCGCCCAAGGTGCCGCCCCAGTCCACCGAAGTGATCTTGGTACCGGTCTTGGCGGTGTAGGGCTTGTGGTAAGCCTCCACCTGGCTGGTGGTGTACGCGCCGCCCCATGAGGCCACGGTCAACGCTTGTTGCGCAGCGCCGGTGCTTGGCAGGATGGCAACAACGGCGGCGCTAACGACCGTCAATGCGCTTAAATGGATCTTTTTGAACATGCTGTTTCCTGTTGTATGAATGAATGCCGCCCTTACACGCCGTCCAGAGCCCGGCAGTCGGACACATTCCACCCGAGGGTGGCTGTGCTGCCGGCTTGCAAGCTCAAGTCGCGTCCATCGTTGGGAAGCGTAACGATGAAATCTTCAAGTCCGCACGCGTTCATGCGCAGGCGGGCGTAGCGGCCCAGGTAGGTCACATCGACCACCGTGCCACTGACTGTGGTCTGAACCGCGCCTGCCGGCGGATTCAGGTGAATGCGCTCAGGGCGGATCGACAGGCGCGTGGCCTGCCCGACCTTGTCTACCGCCACCGCACGTGCTGCCAGGCGCACGCCGTCGGCCAGCGTGACTTCGCAGTCGCTGCCCGAGATGGAGCTCACATGCCCGTGCAAGGTGTTGTTCTCGCCAATGAACTGCGCAACAAAGGCGTTGGACGGGCTCTCATAGAGCTCCGTGGGCGTGTCAATCTGCTGGATGCGGCCGTGGTGAAACACCGCCACGCGATCAGACATGGCCAGCGCCTCGGTCTGGTCATGCGTGACGTAGACGATGGTGATGCCCAACTCGTGGTGCAGGCGCTTGATCTCGTACTGCAATTGCTCGCGCAGTTGCTTGTCCAGGGCCGAGAGCGGCTCGTCCATCAGCACCAGTTGCGGCTCAAACACCAGCGCGCGGGCCACGGCCACGCGCTGCTGCTGTCCGCCCGACATTTGCGCCGGGCGACGCGACTCAAAACCTTTTAGACCCACTTTGTCCAGCGCCCGCATGACGCGCTCATGCGCCTCATTCCCCTTGACGCCACGCACGCTCAAGGGAAAGCCCACGTTCTCGGCCACCGTCATGTGCGGAAACAGTGCGTAGCTCTGGAACACCATGCCAATGTTGCGGTGCTCCGGGGCAATGCGGTTGATGGGCTTGCCGTCGAGATAAATCTCGCCAGCCGTAGCCGTCTCAAAGCCCGCGAGCATCATCAGCGTGGTGGTTTTGCCCGAACCCGAGGGTCCGAGCAAGGTCAGGAACTCGCCCTGGGCAATATCAAGATTAAGGTCTTGCACCACGAGCTGCCGACCGTCGTAGCTTTTTTCTACGTGGTCGAAGCGGACATAGGGCTGTTGCATGGGGGGCGGGTTCCAGATTCAGGTTGAGTCCGTGAGATAAGCAGGTTTTGTGCCTATGCAGGGATGATGTTGTGCTTGGGGCCGTACGGGAAGCCCGTGATGTTTTGGTGTCCGGTTTCGGTAACCACCAATATATCGTGTTCCCGGTATCCACCGGCACCGGGCAAACCCTCGGGCAGCATGATCATGGGCTCAATCGACACCACCATTCCGGGCTCGAGCACGGTTTCGATGTCTTCGCGGAACTCGAGTCCGGCTTCGCGTCCATAGTAGTGCGACAGCACGCCAAAAGAGTGCCCGTAACCAAAGGTGCGGTACTTCAGCAAACCGTACTCTTCGTAAATCTTGTTGAGCTCCAGGGCCACGTCACAGCAGCGCATGCCAGGCTTGACCAGCTTTTGGCCTTCTTCGTGCACGCGCACATTGACTTCCCACAGCTTGAGTGACGCCGCGTCCACTTCGCCGAAAAACAAGGTGCGTTCCAGCGCCGTGTAGTAGCCCGAAATCATGGAGAAGCAGTTCAGGCTCAGGATGTCGCCCTTTTGCACTTTGCGCGTGGTCACCGGGTTGTGCGCGCCGTCGGTGTTGATGCCCGACTGGAACCAGGTCCAGCTGTCCATCAGCTCGGTGTGCGGGTAGCGTTTGGCAATCTCGCGCACCATGGCCTGGGTGGAAGCCAGCGCCACTTCATACTCGGGCACGCCTTCGTGCACCGCAGCTACCAGGGCGGCAGCGCCAATGTCGCAAACCTGCGCGCCGTTTTTGATGAACTCGATTTCTTCGGCCGACTTCACCATGCGCAGCTTCATGCAGTCGTTGGCGATGTTGGTGAACTCCACGTGCGTGAGCACCGACTTGATCTTGTCCATGCGCTCGAGCGGCAGGTGGTCGTATTCCAGGCCAACGCGACCGTGGTTTGGTACTTCTTGCGCAATGGCGCGGAAGTAGTTGCCGCTTTGCCAGTCGGTGTAAATCACGGCGCGGTCGCACACGCCTTTGCGCCAGGGTTGGCCGCCGTCAATGTTGGCGGCAATGATGACCGATTTGTCTTGCGTGACCACCAGGCTGTAGAAGCGGCCAAACGAGCAGTACAAAAAGTCGCTGTAGTAATTGATGTTGTGGTAGCTGGTGAAAATCACCGTGTCTACCGAACGCTGCGCCATCATGGCGCGCAGTTTGCGGATGCGGTTGGCGTATTCGCCGTCCGAGAAACTGTGGCGTACGCGCTCGCCGTTGTCGATGGTTATCAGGTTGGGCATGGTCATGGGGATTCTCCGAAGGTTGCTTGCAATTGCCCCCGAGTATTGTGGCAATGTCAGGACAAAGCGTAGTGAATTACGACAACAGTCTTTCCTTAAACGCCAGGCCTTGGCGGCGATTTACGCGGTCTTTTTGCGGCGGCGCCCCAAAACGGGGCGTATACCGTGCCGTCAGGTGCGACGGTGAGGCGAATCCGGTCTCCAGTGCTATGTCACGGATGCTTTTGTCGCTGCGCTGCACCAAAATGCGCGCGTGCGAGAGCCGGATGTCCAAATAGATGCGTTCGGCCGACTTGGCAAACTGCTGGCGAAAAAGCCGCTGCAGGCTGCGCAAGGGCATGCCGGCAAACTGCGCGATCTCGGTAATGGTGAGCGGCTCGCTCACATTGGCCTCCATCAGGCGCAGCGCCTCTACCGCTGCGGGCGGGGTGACGCGCTCCTGGTGGATGATGGACACGGTCTGCACATCGGTCAGGCTGCGCCGCTCCACCACCAGCAGATTGGCCACCTCGTTGGCCAGTTGGCGGCTGCCCGGTGCTTGCGTCAGCAGATAAGTCATCAGGTCCAGCGGTGCTACGCCGCCGCTGCAGGTGTAGCGGTCGCGGTCCACCTCAAAAAAATGCTGGGTCACGATCACTTGCGGAAACTGCTCGGCCAGCGCCTCGTGGTCTTCCCAGTGGATGGTGCAGCGGTAGCCATTGAGCAAACCGGCCTGCGCCATCAGGTAGGCGCCGGTGTCAATGCCACCCAGCGGCAGCCCCTGGGCCGCCATTTTTTTCAGCCAGAGGGTGAGCGCGCGCAGGCCGCGGCTGGGAATGGGGTTGGGGCCAATGACAAACACCACGTCCAAGGGCGGCGCGTCAGTCAGGCTGTGCTGCGTCATGATCTGGATGCCGTCGCTTGACGCCACCAGGCCGCCATCGACCGAGAGCAGCACCGAGCGGTAGGTGGCGCGCCCCAGCACGCCGTTGGCAATGCGCAGCGGGTCCACGCAGGCGCTTAGCGCAATGAGCGAAAAGTTCGGCACAACCACAAAGCCGAAGACCAGCGACTGCTTGGACGACACCACGGTGCGCGCAGCCTAGCCGTGCAGGTTGTCGTTGCGCGCGATCTCCAGCAGGTGGTCCACCGCGTCGCCGTGCTCGCGGCAGTTGCGCTCATGCCAGCGCTTGATCAGCCACATGCAGCCGGCCA
>CANGHQ010000146.1 GCA_947453585.1 Burkholderiales bacterium
ATGCCAATGGCGCGCGCGGCTTCAATGCTGTCGTCCAGCGTCACGCTGTTGGGGTAGATGTAGAGGTGGTCGCTGCTGGTGGTGCAGCCGCTGAGCAGCAGCTCGGCCATGGCGACCTGGGTGCTGGTGTAAATCATGTCGGGCGTGAGCCCCCCCCAGATCGGGTACAGGCCGCGCAGCCAGCCAAACAGCTCGGCGTTTTGCACCGCCGGAATCGCCCTTGTGAGCGACTGGTACATGTGGTGGTGGGTGTTCACCAGCCCCGGCACCAGCAGGTGGTGGCGCGCGTCGATCACCGTGTCCGCCGTGTGCGGCAGCGTGTGCACCGGGCCGATGGCGGCAATCTGCCGGTCGCGCACCAGCACCGAGGTGTTGTGCAACTCGCTGCGCGCATCGTCTTGGGTGGCCACCGTGTGGGCGTTGTGGATGAGCAGGGTGGACATGCGGGCATTGTGCCGCAGCGCTTTGCTTTATCGGGCCGCGCAGGTGTCTAATTCGCCCATCCCCCGCTTTAAAGCCGCAAGCCATGCCCGACGCCACGCCCCCAGCAACTACGCTCCCCTCCGGCGTCTTCCAGACCCAGGAGCTGCCGCTGGGAAGTTCGGCAGACGTGCTCAACCACGCCTGTTTTTGCCGCACGCTGGCGCCTGAGCGCTTGCACAGCCTGATGCCAGACCTTACGCAGTCGCATCCGCACCTCTTTTCGGCGACCGCCGTGTTTTTGACCCAGGCCACCGAGCAACAAATCGCCGCTACCGTGCAGGCCCTGGAGCAGGTGATGGCCTTGCCCGGCTACCAAGCCCAAGCCCTGGCGCGCGCCCCAGCCATTGCGCGCAAGGCCTTTGGCCCGCTGGGCGTGTGCACGGGCTACGACTTTCACCTGGGGGACGAGGGCCCCCGGCTCATCGAGATCAACACCAATGCCGGCGGCCTGTTGCTCAACGCCGCGCTGGCCCGCGCACAAGTGGCCTGCTGCGAGGCGATGGACTGGGCCTTTTTGCCCAAAGCGCCCGCAGACCCGCTAGAGCAAGCCGTATTCACCATGTTCCTTGCCGAATGGCGTTTGCAGCGCGGCGAGGCGCCGCTGCGCAGCGTGGCCATCGTGGACGATGCGCCCGATACCCAGTATTTGGCGCCTGAATTTGCCATGTTTGTCCAGTTGTTTGAACAGCACGGCGTGCGCGCCATGGTGGTGGACGCCGCAGCGCTGCAATGGGTGGACGGCGTGTTGCAGCACGAAGGCGCGGCCATCGACATGGTCTACAACCGCCTGACCGACTTTGCCCTGAGCGAGCCCCAGCACGCCGCCCTGCGCGGCGCTTATGAGGCGGGGGCGGCGGTGGTGACGCCCCACCCGCATGCGCACGCGCTGTACGCGGACAAGCGCAACCTGGTGGCCCTGAGCGACGACGCCATGTTGGCCCAGTGGGGCGCCGCCGCCGCCGACCGCCAGTTGCTGCAAGCCGCTGTGCCCGCCACGCAGTCGGTGGTGCCCGCGCACGCTGACGCACTGTGGGCCCAGCGCCGCCAGCTCTTTTTCAAGCCAGTGGCGGGCTACGGCGGCAAGGCCGCCTACCGGGGCGACAAGCTGACCAAGCGCGTGTGGGCCGACATCTTGGCGGGCGACTTTGTGGCCCAAGCCCTGGTGCCGCCCAGCGAGCGGCTGATTGAGGTGGACGGTGCCCTGAGCGACCTGAAGTTTGACGTGCGCGCCTATACCTACGCCGGCGAGGTGCAACTGCTGGCCGCTCGCATGTACTCCGGCCAGACCACCAATTTCCGTACCCAGGGCGGCGGCTTTGCGCCGGTGATGGTGGTGCCAGACATCGCCATTCAGAGGGCCCGGCTGGAGCGGTGAGCGGACACGTCGCGAATGGGCGCACTACCGCCGGGCTCTAGGCACTCCGGCGCTGTGCCGCCGGGTGCAAGCCCCAGCGCTCTATCATCCGGCGCTATGACTTTTGCCACCGACCCCAGCGCTTTTTTGCAAACCCTGTTTCAGGCGGCGGTAACGCGCGCACTGCCGCTGCACAACACGGCGGCGTTTTTGCCACCTCCGCCCAAAGGCCGCACCCTGGTGCTGGGCGCGGGCAAGGCCGGTGGCGCCATGGCGCAGGCGGTCGAAGCGCTGTGGCCGACGGATGCGCCCCTCTCGGGCCTGGTAGTTACGCGCTACGGCCACACGCCACCGCGCCCGGCGGGCCTGGCCGCGCGCATTGAAGTGGTGGAAGCCGCCCACCCCGTGCCCGACGCCGCAGGGCTGGACGCAGCGCAGCGCATATTGGCGCTCACCCAGGGGCTGACGGCAGACGACTTGGTGCTGTGCCTGATCTCAGGCGGCGGCTCAGCCCTGCTCACGCTGCCCGCGCAGGGCCTGAGCCTGCAAGACAAACAACGGATCAACCAACAGTTGCTGGAGAGCGGCGCCCACATTGGCGAGATGAACTGCGTGCGCAAACACCTTTCGCGCATCAAGGGCGGGCGCCTGGGCGCGGCCTGCGCACCCGCGCGGGTGGTGACGCTGACCATCAGCGATGTGCCCGGTGACGACCCGTCCACCATCGCCAGCGGCCCCACGGTGGCCGACGCCAGCACCTGCGCTGACGCGCTGGAC
Source organism: Burkholderiales bacterium (assembly GCA_947453585.1). GTDB lineage: Bacteria > Pseudomonadota > Gammaproteobacteria > Burkholderiales > Burkholderiaceae_C > Allorhodoferax. The sequence goes on from CANGHQ010000146.1 coordinate 2,615, forward strand.
ATCTTGCGCCGCTACGGCATTGAAGTGCCGAAGGCGGTAGAAATCGCTTTGCAGGCGGGCACGCTAGAAACGCCCAAGCCCGGCGACGCCGCATTTGCCGGCCACGGCTTGCACTTGATCGCCACGCCGCAGCAAAGCCTGCAAGCCGCTGCCGACGCGGCGCGCGCGGCGGGCATTGCCGCCTACATCCTGAGCGACGAAATAGAAGGCGAATCGCGCGAAGTGGCCAAGGTGCACGCAGCCATGGCACGCGCGGTGGCCAAAGGGCAGGGCGCCTTTCAAAAGCCCTGTGTGATTTTGAGCGGCGGCGAAACCACGGTGACCATTCGCCCGCGCGCACCCGGCTCCCCTGACACGCCGAAGGGCCGGGGCGGACGCGCAGGCGAGTTTTGCATGGGCCTGGCGCAGGCACTACAAGGCATGGACGGCGTCTGGGCGCTGGCCGCCGACACCGACGGCATTGACGGCGTGGAAGACAACGCCGGCGCCCAAGTCGCGCCCGACACCCTGGCCCGCGCCGCAGCGCTGGGCCTTAAGATCACGGACTATTTGCAGCGCAACGACGCCTACGGCTATTTTTCTGCGCTGGGCGATCTGGTGGTGACCGGCCCCACGCACACCAATGTGAATGACTTCAGGGCGGTGCTGGTGGTGTAGGGTGGGCCACGAGCCCGTCGGCTCTACTAAGCTTGTGCGCTGCTAGGCAAGCTGCCCCTTTGGAACAGCGCTGCATGCTCGCGCGTGCCTTGAAACACGGCGCGCGCCAGTTCTCTGGGAAAGTCGGCTGGCAAACGCTGCTCTACGGCACTGAGCGCAGCGTCTAGGCGCTGCACCATGGCACGCATGGCGTCCCAGGCGCCAACTACGCCGCTGCGCTGGGCCAGCGCTTTCCAGTGGCGGTACTGGATTTCTGCCAATTTGTAATGCGCTGTCTTGCCGCGCACGGCCATAGCCAGCTTGGTTTTGGGGTAGGGCAAGGCGTGCGGACCCGTGCCCATAAGCGGCCAGGCCGAGAGCACGTCGTACAAAGGTGTCATGCGGTAGCGCCCGCCAGGCAGCACAAAAAGAGAAAAGTTTTTGGCGTGGCCGTCAATGGCGGCCAGACACCAAAAGAGCAGCTGGGCGCACAAAAAGTTGCGCCCATCGTCATGGAACGCTTCACCGCCCCTGAGCACATCCAGACAGGCCTCCATGCCGGGGCCACCCCGTTGCTCGTATTTTTGGTCGCTTGCGACGCCTTTGGCCTGGCAAAAGTCTTCTTGCGGCAGTCGGGCAATCCAGGCGGAGTGCTGCCAGCTTCGGTCAAAACGGGTGACCACCAGCGCCCGGCGCGCGCCAAAGTCCTGCATCTGGCACTGTGCGGCGGGCAAGCCCACGGCGTGCAAAATTTGGTTGCACAGCCATTCGTTCTCAACAGACAGCCGTAAATCAAGGTTGCGCCCCGGCGTGATGCCGATGGGCGGCTTGAGAATGTGCGTGGTGGGCGTGGCGCCCAAGGGCCGGCACCATTGGCCGTTCACTTGCAGCAGAGCGGTTTTCTCTTGCGCCCCAGCAATGGACAAACGGAACGCTTCTTCCTCATCTTGCGCCCCGAGGCCGGTCCGCGAGCCCAGCGCGGCCAGGTGGTTTTCAATTTGCGTGGGCGTCAGGGGCTCGTACTTCAGTTGGTCAAAACCCTCGGGGCTCTCGCCCGGTGGCAGCAATTGCACCGCACCCACGCAATCCCGCCCCACCGCCTGCAAGAGTGCAAAAGCGTCTGTGCTCTTGGTGCGAAAGCGCGCGCCAATGCGCTTGCGAATGCCATCGCTATCGGGCAGCAGGTTGTCAAAATAGTTGCGTACCGCGTCGCCTTCCAGGCGGTTGTCTGCGGTAAATGGCAGCGACAAAGAAAGCGGACGGCTGCGCGCCGACGCGCGCCAGGATGGCGCATAGTCCAGGCGGTGAGCGCCGGTGCGCCCGACGCTCCACGTGCCCACCCATTCGCCGTTCATCCAGATGGCAAGCGCTCCCATTACCACTCACCTTTGACGTCCATAGGGGACGTGAGGGTTACGGCTTGCGCTTTGTCGGTCTGCACGCGCGCGTCGCGCAAGACCAGGTTCACGTCCAATACTCTCAGCAATTCCAGCAGTTGCCCTGCGCTGACTGCAGCGGGATTGCGCTCAATGGCCGCGATGCGTGACTGGGAGACGCCGAGCTTGAGCGCCAGCGCCGCCTGGCTGAGCTGGCGGGTCTTGCGCAGGGAGCGTAGCTGCGGCGCGAGCTGGTTCGGGAGGGAAATCAGATAGTCCATGGCAATTACCACTTAAAAATAATAAGTGAATATTATCATTCTGGGATAATAAAATGCAATTATTGCTTTAGGGTGATATTGCAAGCTGCGCCCGAACGTCGGCACGGGCAAGCGTTGCAGAAGTCCGCTTGCAAAAAAGGCCTCAAAAGAGGCCTTTTTTTTGGGGAATGCGCCGCCGCTATTTCGCGCTTGGCGTGCCGCTGGGCGCAGCAGCTCTCTTTTGGTTGAACTTCTGCGCCGCTTCTGAGAGCTTGCGCTTGCGCTCCACGTTGAGGCGTTCTGCCTCGGCGCGGGTGTTCTTTTTCATGTGGGGGTCTTTGCCGAATACGCCTGCCATAGTGATATTTCCTTTGTGTCAGTCTAACTGAGGGACTGTTGCCAGCCAGCGGCCGGTGTTGGGGCACACGTCGCCCGGCGCACCTTGGTGCCAGACCTGTTCACTTTCGAGCTGCGCGGCGGTGCGCTGGGCGGTGTCAAAGTGGATGCCAAGCGCTTGCGTGAGCGCCGGGTGGGTTATGGGCAGTTCCCAGGTCAGGAACACTTGGCTGCACTCGGCGCCGGGCGCAAAGTCGCCGGGGGCATAGCCGCTGGCGTGGCGCGCGATCACGCCGTGGGGCTGGCCGGTGTCAAACACCA
>CANGHQ010000147.1 GCA_947453585.1 Burkholderiales bacterium
CTTTCATGGTGGCCATGGCCTTGAAAAGGGGCTTGCCGATCTTCATTGATTGTTGGTGGTACGCCTTTTTAACGCCAAAGGTGCCGGCGTGGCCCGAGCATCGCTCCAGGGTGTTAATGGTGGTGCCAGGCACCATCTTGAGCATTTCCTCGGTTTTCTTGCCGATGTTTTGCACCCGCCCGTGGCAGGGAATCTGGTAGCTCACATTGCCCAGCGGCGTGCTGAACTCGGTTTGCAACAGGCCGTCGCGCTTGCGTTGCATCAGGTATTCAAACGGGTCCCACATGTGCTCTTTGACCAGTTGCACATCGGCATCCTGCGGATACATGAGCGGAATTTCCTGCTTGAACATCAGCGCACAACTCGGCACCGCCGCCAAAATCGCGTAACCCTCTTTGGCATAGCGCGCCAGAACCGGGATATTGGCTTCTTTGGACGTGTTGACCGCGTCCAGGTCGCCAAGTTCGAGCTTGGGCATGCCGCAGCATTTTTCTTTTTCCACAATCACATAAGGCACTGCGTTGTGGTCCAGGATTTTCAGCAAATCCATGCCGATGCCAGGTTCGTTGTAGTTGATGTAGCAGGTGGCGAAAATCGCAACCTTGCCAGGCGTCTTGGCGCCGTCCTTTACTACCGTGGCCTTGGCCTTGGGTGCACTGGAGCGGAATTTCTTGGTGGCGAGCGTGGGCAGCCAGGCGTCTTTGTCTACGCCAAGGGTGGACTCCATCACACTGCGCGCCATTGCGGTTTTGTTGATGGCGTTAACCGTCTGCACCACGATGGGAATGCCGGCGAAGGAGCCGTGCAAATCGGTGCTTGCCAGGAGCTTTTCGCCGGTGCTGACCTCGCCTTTTTTGAACTTGATGGCCTTGGCGCGCAGCATGGTGTGCGGGAAGTCCAGGTTGAATTCATGGGGCGGCACGTAGGGACACTTGGTCAGGTAGCACAGGTCGCACAAATAGCATTGGTCGACCACTTTCCAGTAGTCTTGCTTGTCCACTCCATCGACTTCCATGGTTTTGCTCTCGTCCACCAGGTCAAACAGGGTGGGAAAGGAGCCGCACAGACTCACGCAGCGACGGCAACCATGGCAAATGTCAAAAATGCGCTCCATTTCATGGAAAACCGAGGCCTCGTTGTAATAGTCGGGGCCCTTCCAGTCGATGGGGTGGCGGGTCGGTGCCTGCAGATTGCCTTCGGTTGCCATGGTGGGCCTTGTGTTTTGGGAGATGTGTGACAGGAATGTTCTGCATTGGGCGCTGCAACCAAGGCCCAACACAGACGATTCATGGGTGCCAGACCCGAGGGGCCTGGCGCGCCAAAAATCAATCGACCAGTTCGGCCAATGCCTTGGCGTAACGGTTGGCGTGTGAACGCTCGGCCTTGGCCAAGGTTTCAAACCAGTCCGCTACTTCGTCATGTCCTTCGTCGCGGGCCGTTTTGGCCATGCCGGGGTACATGTCGGTGTACTCATGGGTCTCGCCAGCCACGGCTGAAGCGAGGTTGTCACGGGTGGCGCCAAAAGGCATGCCGGTGGCGGGGTCACCGCACTGCTCAAGCCACTCGAGGTGGCCGTGGGCGTGTCCGGTTTCACCTTCAGCGGTGGAGCGGAACAATGCTGCCACGTCAGGCTGGCCTTCGACGTCGGCTTTGTTCGCGAAATACAGGTAACGGCGGTTGGCCTGAGACTCGCCTGCGAAGGCGGCTTTCAGGTTGTCTTCCGTTTTGGAGCCTTTGAGTGCTGCCATGGAAATCTCCTTGGAGGGGTTAAAGAAAACGCGTTTGCTCTGAACAAGAATTTGCCAAAGACTTGTTCAGCTTAACCCCGACATGGCTACCCGTCCAATTGGCTGGATCAATATCTGTGATTGAGCCTGACTATGGGAACGGGTCTAAGCAAAGAGCGCGTTAAACCCGCCTTCGGGCTCGAAACGCTTGTTGCGCCAGAACAGACGTGAGGGTCCGGGCATGGCCCGCACCTGCACCGAGTGCTGGGCGTCACCGGGGTAGCAGATGACCCGTCCGCCGTCTTCGTTAAAGGCCTCGGGCATGATGACCGGTGGCGGGCGGCTGGCGGCCTCCGCCAATGCACTGGCCACGGTAGCGTGGCGCGAGAGCTGCGCCAGGCTCATGATCTGCGGCGGGGCCAGCTCGATTTCACGGTCCCAGTATTGCTGCAGCGCGGTGCGTGGCTGCAGCCAGGCGCTCTCAGTAGCCTCGATGTTGTCATGCGCGGCGAACTGGCCTTGGGGCATGGCGGCAATAAAAAACCGGGTGTCAAAGCGCTTGTTGGTGACCGAGGGCATGCGCGGCGTGATCCAGCGCGTCCAGGGCTGCACTGCGCTGGTGTGCAGGCGCAGCTGCTGAGCGGCAAGCCGCGCATGAAACTCGCTCCCAGCGGCGGCGGTGCTGGCTCCGGTGGCACTGGCAAACAACACGCCAGACTCCTCAAACGTTTCGCGCAAGGCAGCTACGAACAGGCCGCAGGCGGTGGCCTGATCGGTGCTCGTCTCGCCCAGCGCGGCGTGCAGCAGGGCCGCGTCGCGGTCAAAGTGCGGGTGGTGGGCGGCGTCGCAGTCGGCTGCGTCCAACTTGCCTCCCGGAAAGACATAGGCGCCGCCCAGCACGTCCGACAAGCCGTGGCGCTTGACCAAAAATACTTCCAGCCCTTGGGCGCCGTCGCGAAGCATCACTACGGTGGCCGCGTCGCGCGGGGGCAGGGTGGGTATTTCGGAGTTGAGTTCCATGCGTGTCACATTCGTTGCGTGGGTAATTGAGGCGGTAGCTGGCGTGCAGTAGAGTCAGCGCTTGTTTGGCGGTTCAAGCCGCCGTTTACTACCTGATTGGAGAATTTTATGGCCCTGGACTTTAAAGACCGTGTAGCAATTGTGACCGGTGCTGGTGGTGGACTGGGGCGTTTGCATGCGCTGGCGTTGGCCAAGCGCGGCGCCAAGGTGGTCGTCAATGACCTGGGCGGCGCGCGTGACGGCTCTGGCGGCTCGGTGTCCGCCGCGCAGGCGGTGGTCGCAGAAATTGAAGCGGCTGGCGGCGTGGCCATGGCCAACGGGGCGTCCGTTACCGACTACGCGGCGGTACAAGCCATGGTGCAAGCGGCGGTGGACGCCTGGGGCCGGGTGGATATTTTGGCCAACAACGCAGGCATCCTGCGCGATAAAAGCTTTGCCAAGATGGAGATCGACGACTTTCGCCTGGTGCTTGATGTCCACCTGATGGGCGCGGTGCACTGCACCAAGGCGGTCTGGTCGCACATGGTGGCGCAAAAATACGGCCGCATTCTGATGACCACGTCGAGCAGCGGCTTGTATGGCAACTTTGGCCAAAGCAACTACGGCGCAGCCAAGATGGCGCTGGTCGGGCTGATGCAAACCCTGTCCATTGAGGGTGCAAAAAACAATATCCACGTCAACTGCTTGGCGCCGACGGCGGCCACCCGCATGACCGAAGACCTGATGCCACCTCAGATCCTCGAAGCCCTCAAGCCCGAAGCGGTGGTGCCCGCCATGCTGGTGCTGGTAGCGCAGGACGCGCCCACCCGCACGATTTTGTGCGCGGGTGCGGGCAGCGTCGAGGCGGCGCAAGTCACGCTCACCCAAGGCATCTGGATGGGCCTGGACAGCGACGCGCCTGAGCAGCTGCAAGCGCAATTGGCCCAGGTGACCGACGGCCACGATGCGGCCGTGCCCGCCAGCGGAGCCGCCCAGGGGGCGCATGAGATTGGCCGCGCCAGCAAACACCTGGCCTGAAGCTGGGTGTGTCGGGGGGAGCGGGGCGCTTGTGCTTGTAATAGCCCGCTAACACCCCATATGCATACGACTGTGCTAACTTCACAGCGTTGAATGGATTTTGAGGGCCTATGGGCATGACAGAAAGCAATACCGCCCTCGCAGGCATGAACACGCAAAGCCTGCTGGGCATTCGCCGGGGCATTGAAAAAGAAAGCCTGCGCTGCGACCCGGACGGCGCTTTGGTGCGTACGCCGCACCCCGCAGCATTGGGCTCTGCCCTGACGCACCCGCACATCACCACCGATTTCAGCGAGTCGCAAGTCGAATTGATTACCGGCGTGCACGCGGGCGTGCAAAGCTGCATTGATGAATTGCGCCAGGTGCAAAAGTTCACGTTTCAATCCATGGGCGACGAGTTGCTGTGGGTATCGAGCATGCCCTGCAAGTTGCCGGCAGACGATGCGATTCCGCTGGGCCAATACGGCAGCTCCAACGTCGGCCAAGCCAAAACGGTGTACCGCAGCGGACTGGGCTACCGCTACGGGCGGCGCATGCAAACCATCTCGGGCATCCACTACAACTGGTCTATGCCGGGTTTGTCTAGCGAAGCGTATTTCGGGCTGATCCGTAACTTTCGCCGCCACGCGTTTTTGCTCTTGTACTTATTTGGCGCCTCGCCTGCGGTGTGCGAATCGTTTGTGGCCGGGCGCAGCCATTCGCTGCAGGCCTTGAGCCCCGGCACCATGGGCTTGCCCTATGCCACTTCGCTGCGCATGGGACGCCTGGGTTACCAAAGCGACGCCCAAAGCGCGCTGGCCGTGAGCTACAACAGCTTGGAAGGCTACGCCGCGTCCTTGCACCAGGCGCTGACCGTGCCCTACGCCCCGTACGAAGCCATTGGCGTGCAGGCGCCAGACGGGCACTTTCGCCAGTTGACGACCAGTTTGCTGCAGATTGAGAACGAGTTTTACGGCACCATCCGCCCCAAGCGGGTGATTTTTCAGGGTGAACGCCCCCTGCACGCGCTGCGCGAACGCGGGGTGGAATATGTCGAGGTGCGCTTGATGGACCTTGATCCCTTTGAGCCGGTGGGCATCAACGCACAAACCCTGCGTTTCTTGGACGTTTTTTTGCTGCATTGCCTCAGCAACCCCAGCCCGGACGATTCACCGCAAGAGATTGCCGCCATGTCGCGCAACCAGCAGTGCGTGGCCGAACGCGGGCGCGAACCCGGTCTGCAATTGCAGCGCGGTGACGCCACGGTGGCGCTGACCGGTTGGGGTCTGGATTTGGTGCGCCAATTCGCGCCTCTGGCCCGCGCGCTGGATGCGGCACACGCTTGCACTGATTACACCGAAGCCGTGGCCCACGCCGAACACGCTTTGCACCACCCCGAGACGCTGCCTTCGGCGCGGGTTTTGCAGTCGATGGCGCAAGATTTTGGCGGCTCTTTTGCTGCGTTTGCCAAGGCGCATTCTGTGCAAACCAAGGCGCAAGAACTGGCCACGCCGTTGCAAGCCCATGAGCTGGCACATTTTGAGCAATTGGCCGAGGCTTCGCGCCTGCAGCAACGCGCCATTGAAGACGCCGACACCTTGCCGTTTGCACAGTATTTGACGCAATACCTTTCACCCGAACGCTTGGGCCGCGGCGCTTGAGCTTGCGCGGCCTTGGCGCGCATTGAGGGCTGCGCGCAAAGTACCGGACAATCGGGGCCCTGACTCCGAGTGAAAGAATAAAAATATATGGCGATCCAATGGTTTCCCGGCCACATGCA
>CANGHQ010000148.1 GCA_947453585.1 Burkholderiales bacterium
GCCGACAGGGCGCTGCCCTGGCCGGTCTCAAAATACATCACGTTTGCGCCCCGTTGACCGTCGTCAAACACGCTGCCGCGCTGCAGCGACAAGGCGGCCTGCTGCGCTTGGGCCAACAAGTCCAGGTCAATCCCAAAACTGCGGTTGGTGCCCTCGGTGCCGCCCACGGACTGGAACACCAGGTCTACCGGCGCGCCGCGTTCTATGGCTTGCAAGGTGTTGGTCACGTGCGTCAGCACGCAAGACTGTGTGGGAATGCGGTAGCCGCCAATCACCTCATCAAGCATGTGCAAGAGCCGGACCACCTGCGCCACGTTGTCGGTGGCCGGGTTGATGCCGATGACCGCGTCGCCGCAGCCGTGCAGCAGGCCGTCGAGCAGGCTCGCGGCAATGCCAACGGCGTCATCGGTGGGGTGGTTGGGCTGCAGCCGCGTGGCCAGGCGGCCGGGCAAGCCAATGGTGCCGCGAAAGCGGGTGACCACGCTGCATTTGCGCGCAATCAGCACCAGGTCTTGCAGGCGGCAAATTTTGCTCACCGCCGCCACCATCTCGGGCGTGAGGCCCGGCGCCAGGGCGGCCATCGCGGCGGTGGTGGCCGCGTCGCCCAGCAGCCAGTTGCGAAAGTCGCCCACCGTGAGGTGCGCCACCGGGGCAAAGGCGGCGGCCTTGTGCGTGTCCAAAATCAGGCGGGTGACTTCGTCTTCTTCGTAGGGCACCACGTATTCGTTCAAAAAGGTTTTGAGCGGCAACGCCGCCAGCGCCATTTGGGCGGCCAAGCGCTCTTGCATGGTCTGGGCTGCTACGCCGCTGAGCTGGTCGCCCGAGCGCGCCGGGGTGGCCCGCGCCATCAGGGTGCGCAGGTCGGCAAACAAGTAGCGCTGGCTACCAATGGTGTGGGAATAGGCCATGGCAATGCAAATCGGCGCAGGGCGCCATTACGGGCGGGAGTCCATTGTCAGCCATGGCAGCACAGTCGCCGCCCCTTAAGGCGGTGTCGCGCCCCATTTTTGCCAGCGCTGCCAATATTCCAGCGCCACGCGGTAGGTGTTGATTTGCACCTGCACGGTTTGCGCAATGTCGTGGCCGTAGCCGCCGCCCATGGCAAACGCCATCGGAATCTTGCGCGAAAAGCACCAGTCAAACACGCGCCGGTCGCGGGCTTGCAGGCCGTCAAAGCTGAGTTTGAGGCGGCCCAGGCGGTCGCCCTCATGCGGGTCGGCGCCAGCCAGGTACAGCACAAAACCAGGCGCGAAGCGGTCTTGCAGGGTTTGCAAGGCCTGTTCCAACGCGGCCAAATAGGCGTCGTCGGTGCAGCCGTCGGGCAGGGCCACATCCAAATCGCTGGTCTCTTTGGTAAACGGAAAATTATTGGCGCCGTGGATGGACAGCGTAAACACCGAGTCATCTTTGGCAAAAATGCGCGCCGTGCCGTTGCCCTGGTGCACATCAAGGTCAATGATGGCTACGTTCAAGGGCAGGCGGCGCTGGCCTAGCGGTGGGCGCACGCGGCCCCATTCGGCTTGCAGCACGCGGGCTGCAACCGCCAGGTCGTTGAACACACAAAAGCCGCCGCCCCGCTCAGAATAAGCGTGGTGCGTACCCCCTGCCAGATTGGCGGACACACCTTGGGCCAGCGCCGTGCGCGCCGCCTGCAAAGTGCCGCCCACCGAGCGCCGCGCCCGCTCGGCCATGGCTGGGCTCCACGGAAAACCAATGTCGCGCAAGATTTTGGCGTCTACCGAACCATTGGCAATGGCCCGGATATAGGCCGGGTGATGGGCAAAAGCCAGCTCGGGGTCTATGGCGGCCGGGGCCTGCACAAACTGCACTTGGGGCAATTGCGCGCTTAGCGCGTCGCGCAGCAGCTGGTACTTGGCCATCGGAAAACGGTGGCCCGGCGGCAAGGGAAGGACGAAGTTGTCGCTGTAAAAAGCCTGCATGAAAGTAGTTGAAGCCAGTCCTTGTGCGGGTTGCTAGTCCACGCTGGCGCCAGAGGCCTTGACCACCACCGCCCATTTTTTGATCTCCGCGTCAATCAGCGCGGCAAATTCTTGCGGGGTGTTGCCGCTGGGAATGGCGCCTTGGGCCAGCAGCTTTTCCTTGATCTCGGGCGAATTCAGCGCCTTGGCGGTTTCTTGCTGCAGCCGGTTGACGATCGCCTGGGGCGTGCCAGCTGGCGCCAGCAGGCCAAACCAACTTGTCGCCTCAAAGCCCTTGAGCGGCGCGGCCTCGGCAATCGTGGGCAGGTCGGGCAAGGCACCCGAACGCTGGGCGCTGGTTACCGCAAAGGCCTTGAGCTTGCCCGCCTTGATAAAGGCCATGGCCGAGGGCAGGTTGTCAAACATCACGTCCACTTGGTTGGACAGCAAACCCAACAACGCAGGCGCCGACCCGCCGTAGGGAATGTGCGTCATGTAAATGCCGGTGGACGTCTTGAACAACTCGCCTGCCAAATGGATGGACGTGCCGCTGCCGCTGGACGCCATGTTCAATTGGCCCGGGTGCTTGCGCGCGTAGGCAATAAAGTCAGGCACCGAGTTGATGCCCAGGGCCTTGGCGCGGTCGGCGTTCATCACCATCACGTTGGGCACACCAGCCACCAGGGTGATGGGTGCAAAGTCTTTTTGCGGGTCGTAGGCCAGCTTGGCAAACAGCGACTTGTTGATGCCGTGCGTGCCCACGGTGCCCATGAGCAGCGTGTAGCCATCGGCCGCGGACTTGGCCACCTGTTCGGCGCCAATGTTGCCGCCCGCTCCGGCCCGGTTCTCAATCACAAAGGACTGGCCAAAGGCCTTGGTCAGCTCGGGCGCCACAGCGCGGGCCAGGATGTCGGTGGTGCCGCCGGGCGCAAAGGGCACCACGATCTTGACCGGCTTGCTGGGCCACGCAGTTTGGGCCTGGGCCAGGCCAGACGCAACGCCCAGCGCAAAAAGGGCCAAGGACACGAGACAAGTTCTGCGGGCGGTGGCTATTTGCATTTTTGTGAATCCTGCGATGGGCTAGAACAAGGTGCACGCTGCGTGCCAGACAAGGCTGCCAGGCCCCAAAGCACGCCAAGGGCGGCAACCGCAAGCCATTATGAAGCCAGCATCCCGCACAATGCATACTCAAAGCAGGGGTACAAACCCGCACTGACCGCCCTATTTTGTGTCACCCAATTTTTTGTGAAACGCCCACCGCCATGACCACCTCCACCCAGCCCACGGGCGCCAGTTTGTTGATAGACGCCTTGCTGGCCCAGGGCGTGAACACTGTGTTTTGTGTGCCCGGCGAGAGCTTTTTGGCAGCCATGGACGCCATGTATGCGCACCGCGACGCCATCCACCTGGTGGCGTGCCGCCACGAAGGCTCGGCCATGTTCATGGCCGAGGCCCATGCCAAAGCCACCGGGCGCCCCGGCATTTGCTTTGTCACACGCGCCCCCGGCGCAGCCCAGGCCACCATCGGCCTGCACACCGCGCACCAAGACGCCACGCCGGTGATTTTGTTTATCGGACAAGTGGGGCGCGGCTTTATGGAGCGAGCCGCTTTTCAAGAGGTGGACTACCGCAGCATGTTTGCGCCGATGTGCAAATGGGTGGCGCAGGTGGACGACGCGAGCCGCATGCCCGAGATGGTGAGCCACGCCTTTCATGTGGCCATGGCCGGGCGGCGTGGCCCGGTGGTGCTGGCCTTGCCCGAAGACGTGCTGAGCGGCCCGGCTCGGGCCCCGGTGCGCGCAGTGCAAGCCGCGCAGCCGGTGCGCGCCACGCCCTCGGCCCCCGATCTGGCGCAGTTAATGGCCATGGTGGGCGCCGCCCAACGCCCCTTGCTGATCGTGGGCGGCAGCGGCTGGACGGCGCAGGCCGTGCAAGACCTGCGCACTTTTGTGCACGCCAGCGGCCTGCAGGTGGCCTGCTCTTTCAGGCGCCAAGACCTGTTTGACCACGACGACCCACATTACGTGGGCGTGCTGGGCCTGGGCGCGGACGCGGGGCTGCACCGGGCGGTCAAAGAAGCAGACCTGTTGGTGCTGCTGGGCGCACGCATGGGCGAGGTGCCTAGCTCGGGTTACACGCTGATTGACATTCCCCAGCCCCAGCAACTGCTGGTGCACGCCCTGCCCGAGGCCCAAGACCTGGGCCACCTGTACCGCCCCGACCTGGCGCTGCTGGCCACCATGCCCGAGCTGGCCCAGGCCTTGGCCGCGTTGCCCGCAGACGCGCCCCTGCGCCAGCGCCTGCAGCCCCGCACGCAGGCCCTGCGCCAGGGCTTTGAGCAATTTACCGCCATCCCCGCAGCGCAAACCGCCCCCGACGCGCCCATTGACCTGGTGCAAACCTGGGGCCTGCTGCGCGCCCAGTTACCGGCCGACGTGGTGATCACCAACGGCGCGGGCAACTACACCACCTGGGCGCACCGCTACTTTCGGTACCGGCACTTTGGCAGCCAGCTGGCGCCCACCAGCGGCGCCATGGGCTACGGCTTGCCTGCGGCCATAGGCGCCAAACTGGCGCACCCGCAGCGCGACGTGCTGTGCCTGGCGGGCGACGGCTGCTTCATGATGAGTTCGCACGAACTTGCCACCGCCGTGCACCTGGCGCTGCCCATCGTCATCGTGGTGTTTGACAACCAGATGTACGGCACCATCCGCATGCACCAAGAAAAGTTCTTCCCCGAGCGCACCCACGGCACCGCCCTGCACAACCCCGACTTTGCGGCCCTGGCCCAAGCCTTTGGCGCCCACGGCCTGCGCATCACCCAGCCCGCCGCATTGGTAGAAGCCGTGCTGCAAGGCTTTAAAGCCGACCGCCCTACCCTGATTCACGTGCTGACCGACCCCGAGAACATCAGCGCTGGGGCGACGCTGAGCGGAATTCGGGCGCGCGGACGGCAAACGGTCTAGCCTGTGAACCAGCCCGTCACTGCGAGGCCGCAGGCCGCGGCAGTCCACTGCGAGGCCGCGCCTCATTAACGTCACGGCGAGGCCGCCTCTCGTTAGCGTCACTGCGAGGCCGAAGGCCGCGGCAGTCCACCGCCATTCAATGCTTTTTTAAAATATTGTTTCCACAATGGATATGATGTCGCCATAAAGAAACCGGGCGCTTGACCCGACCAAGCTTCAAGGGCGGCACTGCATTCATGGCGACATTGATTCCGGCGATAGGCACATCGGCAGACAAGCTACACGCCGAACTGCGCACTCTGATAGCCAGCAGCCAAGCGCCGGTCCTGCAGCCGGAAGGCGCCGAACCGGCTGTCGTATTCAAAGACCCGAACTTTCTAGACTTTCTGGGCCTGCGCCAGGGCCACGACGAAGGCGATTTAAAAGACGGCATCACCGTGGCCGAGTACAGGACCGAGCTGCCACCCAAAGCGGAGCTAGAGCAAAAGCTGCATGCGGCTTTGCTTGAGGCGCGGGAACGGCTGGCGCGGCGTGGGGTGTTGTAGGGGGACTTGGGTGATGAGTGATATCGACTTAAAGAATGGCTATCAAAACACAATGGAGGAAAAAATGAGTGAA
>CANGHQ010000149.1 GCA_947453585.1 Burkholderiales bacterium
TACCCGCATGATCGGCAGCATGGTGGGTGTGGGTGTGGCCAGCGTGCTGGTCAACGCCTTTTATGCCCGCCACACGGCGGCGGCTCTCCTGCACTTCCAAATTACCGACGCGGCGTTGACCCGGCTTTTGTCATCGCCCCAAATACTGATCAGGGAGCAAGACCAGGAAGCCCTGCGCTCGCTGGCCAAAGGCCTGGGCCTGGACGCCGCGCCCCTGTTTGAGGCGGCGCGCCAGGGGCTGGTCAGCGGCGCGCACGCGGCGTTTTTGTTGTGCGCGGTAATTGCGGGCCTGAGCGTGCTCATTAGCTGGCGCCTGCCGCACTACACGATTCGGCCCCAGGCTGAGCCTGCGGCGCAAGCCGACTAACGTCGGCCGGCCCGCTGCGCCGACAATGGCGCCAGCACACCCTTAAGCGCCAGCCCCTTTTTGCAGGAACGGACATGCCCAGCCCATCAACACCCAGCTACAACCCAAGCGCTCCCACCCGAGCAGAAGTTGACGCCACGCCCGGCGCGCTGCTTTTGCAGTTTGGCGTGGACTGGTGCGGCCACTGCCAGGCCGCTGAACCGGCCATCGCCCAGGCCATGCAGGCCCAACCGCAGCTTGCGCACCTGCGCATTGAAGACGGCGCGGGCCGTGCGCTGGGGCGCTCGTTCAAGGTCAAGCTTTGGCCCACTTTGGTGCTGATGCACCAAGGCCAGGAACTCGCCCGGCTGGTGCGCCCCACGCGGGTGGAGCAGGTGCAAGAGTTTTTGCGCCAGGTGCCCCAGTAGCCCGGCAGGGACTGGGACGCCCGGTGGCGCGCTAGAACAGCGTAGCCTGCTGCGCGGCATCCGGCTTTGCCGCCCCCAGCCCCGCAGGCGGCGCTTCTGCCTGCGCCACCAGAGCAGGCGCAGGGCAGGCGTAAATCAAGTCCATGCTGTGCGCAGGCGCGGCCTGCAGCCACTGCGCGTAAAGCTCGGGTGGCAGCACCACCACCATGCGCTTTTCATCGTCGGGCTTGTGAAACTGGCGCATCAAGGGGTGGGCGTCGGCGTTGACGGTCAGCATGGTGAAGCTCAGCACCTCGCCCTGGGGCGATCGCCACGCCGACCACAGGCCAGCAATGCCCATGGCCTTGCCGTTAGTCAATCCGATGCGGGTAGCCACCGCGCGGCCACTGCGCCAGTCAGGTTCAAAAAACGCGTCTGCCGGAATGATGCAGTGCTGCGAGCGCGCCCAGGCGTCGCGAAAGCTGGGTTTTTCCGCCACGGTTTCGCAGCGCGCGTTGTAGGTATGGCGCCCCAGCGTGCGGTCTTTGGCCCAGTGCGGCAAGAGACCAAAAGCGCCGCTTGCCGCCTCAAGCGCAGGCACCGCGTCGTCGCCCGCGTCTGCGTGCGGGTGGGGCCGCACAAAGCTGCCCATGTAGCCCGGCCACACATCGGCGGGTTGCGCCACTGCCGGCGGCTGCAGACCAAATTGGCGCTCAAACTGGGCGTTGTTTTTGACGGCTTGGTAGTGGCTGCACATGGTGAGTAGTGGTCGGTTGCGCGGATCCTAAACCCCTATGGTTTGCAAGCCCATGCTGCAGCGCAAACAGGGGGTTTTCACCCATACCCCTGGCCTCTGGGCAGGCACACAATGCCCGAGATATTTCTTTTGGCCAACAAGCAAACTGGAGTCAACCATGTCCCAAACATCCTTATTCGGCTGCGTGCGGCCCGCGCGGCTGAGCGCGGTGGCGCTGGCGACTTGCTGCTTTGCGCTGTCGGCGCAGGCGCAGGAAACCTTCAAGATCGGCATCGTCAGCTTTTTGTCGGGCCAGGCGGCGGACAGTTTTGGCATCCCGGCGGTCAATGGAGCCAAGGTGCTGGTCGATGCCTTTAACCGGGGCTCAGCGCCCGCGCCCTACAACAAGGTCGGCTTTGGCGGCCTGAAGATCGAGCCGATCTATGTGGACGAAAACGGCGGGGCCACCAAGCAGGTGCAAGAGCTGCGCAATCTGTACGACCGTGACAAAGTGGATGCGGTGGTGGGCTACGTTGGGTCGGGAGACTGCCTGGCGGTGGCGCCGGTGGCCGAAGAAATGAAGAAGTTCCTGATCCTTTACGACTGCGGCACACCGCGCATTTTTGAGGACAACAAGCTCAACTACGTGTTTCGCACGGCTGCGCACGCCACCATGGACAACGTGGCGCTGGCCCGCTACATGAAGGCGCGCAACGTGAAGGCCGAGACCTTCAACATGATCAACCAGGACTACGCCTGGGGCCAGGATTCCAAGAAAGACTTCGTCTGGTCCATGGAAAAGCTCTACCCCAATGCCAAACCCGGCGAGGATCAACTGCCCAAGTTTGGCGCCGGCCAGTACGGCACCGAGATCTCGGCGCTCATGTCCAAGACGGCTGATGTGACCCACAGCAGCTTGTGGGGCGGCGACTTGCAGGCATTTATTCTGCAAGCCGCACCGCGCGGCCTGTTCAAGCGCACACAGATGGTGTTTTCGGCGGCCGACCACGTCTTGCCCGCTTTGGGCGACAAGATGCCAGACGGCGTCATCCTGGGCGCGCGTGGTGCTTATGGCCTGATGTCGCCCAAGTCGGCGCTCAACGACTGGTGGTGGGATATTTACAGCAAGGCCTACAACGTTTATCCCGTGCAGGCTCCGTACCGCATGGTGCAGTCGCTGCTGGGCCTGAAGCTGGCAGTGGAAAAAGCCATGGCAGCCAATGGCGGCAAAAAGCCCAACGCCGAGCAGCTCGCTGCCGCCTTGGCCAATTCCGAGTGGGACTCGCCAGCCGGCAAAATCCGCATGACCCTGGGCAACGGCCACCAAGCCATCCAGGAAACCGCCATCGGCAAGACCCGCTTTGATGCCGCGCAAAAGATGGTGCTGCTCGAAGACATCATGCGCTTCCCGGCGGAGTGCGTGAACCCGCCGGCCAACATGAAGTCTGAAGACTGGATCAAGGCTGGCTTTCCCGGTGCTAAGGGTTGCCCTTAATCCCGGCGCGCTGGTTGGATGCTCACGATTCTGATTGACGGCCTGACCTACGCGTCATGGCTGTTCATTGTGGCGCTGGGGCTGACCCTGGTGTTTGGGGTGCTCAAGATCCTCAACATCGCGCACGGCAGCTTTTACGCTTTGGGCGCGTATGCCTCGGCCAGCTTTGTGGCCTGGGCCGGCGCCATGAAGCTTGCGCCCGGCTTTACCCTGGTGGCCATGTTGCTGGCGGCGGTGGCGGTGGCGGCCTTGATTGCCCCGCTGACCGAGCGCGGCCTTTTGCGCTTCTTCTATGGCCGCGACGAGGTGCTGCTGGTGCTGGTGACCTACGCCATGTTCCTAATGCTCGAGGACGTGACCAAGCTGGTCTGGGGTGCCACGCCGTACTACGTGTCCGAGCCCTACAGCATGTTTGGCAGCATTGACATAGGCACCCAGACCTATGTGGGCTACGACTTCGTGCTGGTGGCTTTGGCGCTGGTGGTGGGCGGGGCCGTGTGGTGGTGGCTCAACCGCACCCGCCAGGGCAAGATCACACTGGCGGTGATTCATAACGCCGAAGTGGCGGCCAGCATGGGTGTCAATGTCTCGCGGGTTTATATGTTGGCTTTTTCCATTGGCATTTTTCTGGCGGCCATTGGCGGGGCCTTTACCGCGCCCATGATTTCGGTGCAACCCGGGGTTTCGGTGGGGGTGATCATTGTGTCTTTTGCGGTGGTGATCATTGGCGGGCTTGGCAGTATTGAGGGCGCGGCGGCGGGCGCGCTGATTGTCGGGCTGGCGCGTTCCATGGCGGTGCATCTGGCGCCGGTGGCTGAACTGTTTTCTATTTACGTGGTGATGGCGGTGGTACTGATGTTCCGCCCCGAAGGCCTGTTCCAGCGCGTCAAGGCGCGCAAGATTTGAAACACGCATGGCCACCGCTTCATCCGATTCGGCGCTAGCGCCCTCCCAAGCCACGGCTGCCCGTGTAAAGACGGTGCGCTGGGCGCTTGCCTGCTGCGTTCTTTTGCTGGCGGGCGGCACGCTCTTGCCCAAGTGGTTCACTTTTTTGCTGACCATGGCCGCAGCCAATGGGCTGGTGTCGCTCGGCATTGTGGTGCTGATGCGCGGCGGCGTGGTTTCTTTTGGCCAGGGCTTGGTGTTTGCGGCGGGTGGCTACTCTGCAGCGCTGGTGTTCAATAAATGGGGGTTTCACGACTTGCTGGGCCTGGCGCTGACCGGTGGTGTGGCTGCCAGCCTGGTGGCCGTGCCCTTTGCGCCACTCTTGTCGCGCTATCGGGGCATATTTTTTGCCATGCTGACGCTGGCGCTGTCCATGGTGGCCTACGGGCTGTTGATGAAGCTGGAGGTGCTGGGCGGGTCTGACGGATTTAACCTGGGGCGCCCGAGCTTGTTGGGTTGGACGCTGCCCGACGAGCGCGTTGGCTACATCCTGTACAGCGTGACCGTGGTGGTGGCCGCCTTGATGGCGCTGCTGGCGCGCATTTATTTCGACAGCACGCGGGGCCTTTTGACCCTGGCGATGCGCGAAAACGAGTTGCGGGTGGAGTATCTTGGCGGCTCGGTGCGCCATGCGATGGCGATCAACTTTGCCTTGGCTGCATTTTGTGGCGGCTTGGGCGGCGCGCTGGCGGCCCTGGCGCTGGGTCATATCGAACCCAATTTCAGCTTTTGGACCACCTCGGGCGAATTTGTCTTTGTCGCCATCTTGGGGGGCTGGCAAAGCGTGGTGGCGGTATTTGTAGCCAGCGCGATTTTGGAGCTGGTACGCTCGTTTTCCAGTTCTTACTTCCCCAATACCTGGCAACTCGCACTGGGCATTTTTCTGCTGGTGGTGATCCGTTTTCTGCCCAACGGCATCGGAGCGCTGTGGATTAAAGGGCGCGCGCGATGAACCCCATGCTGCAAGCCGTGGGTGTCAACAAAAACTTTGACGCGGTGGTGGCTGCGGCCGACATCAACATCACAGTAGCGGCGGGCGAACGCGTGAGCCTGATAGGCAGCAATGGCGCAGGAAAAACCACCTTCGTCAACATGATCACCGGCTACCTCAAGCCCGACCAAGGCCAGATCAAACTCGACGGACAGGACATCACGCGGCTCGATCCCCGCGCCATTACGCGCCTGGGTGTGGCGCGCTCGTTTCAGATCCCGCAGCTGTTTGGTGAGCTGACGGTGCTGGAGAACATGC
Organism: Burkholderiales bacterium; assembly: GCA_947453585.1. Taxonomy (GTDB): domain Bacteria; phylum Pseudomonadota; class Gammaproteobacteria; order Burkholderiales; family Burkholderiaceae_C; genus Allorhodoferax. The sequence continues at coordinate 5,179 of CANGHQ010000149.1, forward strand.
TTGTAGCCATCGCCTGCCACGAGGCGCGCTTGAGTTTTTGGCAACCGGCGCGCAGGCGCAGTGCCATGGACCGTGCAGAGTCGCTGTTGGAGCGCTTTGCCCTGCAGGAACACCGCGACCGCCGCGTGGCAGAACTGCCCGGGGGCGTGCGCAAACTGCTCGACATCGCCATGTCGCTCACCGCAGCGCCCAAGTTGCTGCTGCTCGACGAGCCCACCAGCGGTGTTTCGGCCGATGAGAAATTTCCGATGATGGAAACCATCATGTCCGCGCTGGGGCAAGAGCAGTCCACCA
>CANGHQ010000150.1 GCA_947453585.1 Burkholderiales bacterium
ATTTCTTGCATTTTTGAAAAGGATGAATCGACCATTAAGCCCAATTTATCCCCGCTTCTGAGAAATGTCAACTTTTTGTTACGTAAATAATTTGAGACACTCTAAAATTAACCCGACTGTTTTGATCGGGTTTCAAAAAAGCTTTGATTTATGTCAAAGACCAGCGTAAAACGGGCCTGACACAGACGGTGTAAATGTTTTTTTTGCCCACGAATTTGGGCCGTTGGTGTAGATAAAAAGAGAAAACACACGAAAGCTTCGGCATGTACCGAAGCGCGTTCGCCCCCTAGGGCGAAGCCCCATAACGAGGAGACAGCAATGGGTTCGAGGAACCGGATCAGCGCGGTGGACGACGCCAGTTTTGGCAATCCCCGCACGTCAGAAAATTGGCCGAACCTGGGCGCAGGCGCGCAGGTGCGCCCTGGGCGAACGCAGCAAGACTACGACGCCTTTGCCCAGGACGACCACACTGTCGCAGTCTTGGCCAAGGCCATTCAGCACGAAATCATCCCGCGCCTGATGCTTGCGCACCGCACGCCCCAGGAGTGCGAGTTGCCCGCTGATTACGCCGCCATCAAGGTCACGCCCGACGACGTGGCCGACTTTGCCAGGCTGATCCTGACCCGCAGCGAAGCGCAGGCGCTGGATTGCATCGAGTCCATGCGCATCAAGGGCGCGCCCATCGAATCCATTTACCTTGATCTGCTGGCGCCCGCCGCGCGCTACCTGGGTGAATTGTGGGAAGACGACCTGTGCGACTTCACCGATGTCACCATCGGCCTGGGCCGGCTGCAAAAAATGCTGCACGAGCTCAGCGCCGATTTTGAAAAATACAAAAACCCGGTCAGCAACGGCCTGCGCATCCTGCTCGTGCCCACGCCGGGCGAGCAGCACACCTTTGGCCTGGCCATGGTGGCCGAGTTCTTCCAGCGCGGCGGCTGGGACGTGACCGGCGGCCCCTACGACCTGTTCGACGACCCGGTCACGCTGGTCAAGCGCCACAAGTTTGACGTAGTGGGTTTTTCCCTTGCTACCGTGCAGCAACTCGATCGCCTGACCGAGTGCGTTAGCGCAGTTCGAAAAGCCTCGCTCCACAGTGGGGTATGCATAATGGTGGGAGGTCCGCTGTTTGCAAGCCACCCCGAGTATGTAGCGCGAGTCGGCGCCGATCTGGTGGCCAATGACGGAAGTCTGGCGCCCGGTCTGGCGCGTTTGCACCTGGCTTCGGGACTGGCCACGCAGTAGCGTCTTAGTCCTTCTTCTCCTATTTCGGATCCTCCATGAACCAAGTTATTCAAACGGCACCGGCACATCCCACGGGGCGTTTTGAAGATGCGCAGCAGTATTTCTCGAACCTGGATTCGGATATTGCAGTCAAGCTCATTACCGCCGCCGCTGATGTGGTGCTGATCATGGACGAGGCCGGCATCATCCGCGACGCCGCCTTTGGCAGCGACGAGATGATGGGGCACGGCTACCAAAACTGGCTGGGCAAGCCCTGGAGCCAGACGGTGAGCGAGGAAAGCCGCCCCAAGGTCGCAGCCCTGCTGCGCGACGGCGACTCGGGCAAAAGCGCCAAATGGCGCCACCTGAACCAATACGCCGAAGACGGCACCGAGCTGCCTTTGTCGTATTCGCTGATCCATGTGCCGGCCTCGCGCGCGCCGGGCGGCCAGGGTGCGCACTCGGTGGCTTTTGGGCGCGACTTGCGCCCGCAAGCCGCGTTGCAACAAAAACTCATTGCCGCCCAGCGTTCCATGGAGCGCGATTACTGGCAGCTCAAGCACATCGAAACCCGCTACCGCCTGCTGTTCCAGGTCACGTCCGAGGCCTTGCTGATTCTGGACGCCACCACTGAAAAGCCCGAAGACAGCAACCCCGCAGCGCAAGCGCTGTTTGGCGAGGCGCTGGCAAAAACCGGCTGGAGCCTGCGCGACAGTCTGGACCAGCGCAGCTACACGGCGCTCAGCCAGGTGTTGTCGGGCCTGCGCGCCAGTGGCCGCGCCACGCCAGTGGAAGTGCGGCTCGCGCCCAGCGGCACCGAAATGGTGGTGCAGGTCTCGCTGTTTCGCCAAGAACAGTCCTCGCATTTCCTGCTGCGCCTGGTGCCCAAGGCCGCGCAAATGGACTCGGCGGGCACGGCCAACGCCAAGCAAATTCTGGCCGATGTGATGGAAAGCGCGCCCGACGCCTGTGTGGTGACCGACCTGGCCGGCCAGGTGCTCACCGCCAACCGCGCGTTTTTGCAGCTCGCCCAGGTCAGCAACGAAGACCTGGTGCGCGGTGAGTCGCTGGAACGCTGGCTGGGCCGCGCCGGGGTAGACCTGAGCGTGCTCATTTCCAATTTGCGCCAGCGCGACGTGGTGCGGCTGTTTGCCACCCGCATGCGCGGCGACTACGGCTCGACCACCGACGTGGAAATCTCGGCGGTTGCTGTGACCACGGGCGACAAGCGTTGCCTGGGTTTCACCATCCGCGACGTGGGCCTGCGCCTGAACAACGACACCAAGCCCAGCAAAGAGTTGCCGCGCTCCACCGGCCAGATGACCGAGCTGGTGGGCCGCGTGCCGCTCAAGGACATCGTGCGTGAAACCACCGATTTGATCGAGCAACTGTGCATTGAAGCCGCGCTCGAACTCACCGGCGACAACCGCGCCTCGGCCGCAGAAATGCTGGGCCTGTCGCGCCAAAGCCTGTACGTCAAGCTGCGCCGCTTTGGCATGAGCGACGCCAGCGCCGAAACGGACGCCGAAAGCTAAGGCCGAAAGCCAAGGCCGCATCCGGGCGCCGCCCACGGGCGCACTAGGGGGATACCATAAGAAGTGTAAATAATTCTTGACACTACCACGTGTCAACGATAAAACACTTCGAATGCCGCGCCCCGCACTTTCCGCCGTTACCGAGCTCTTCAAACCCATCACCTGGTTTCCGCCCATGTGGGCTTTTGCCTGCGGCGTAGTCGCCTCGGGCGTGGCCATGGACGGCAAATGGGGCCTGGCGCTGATTGGCATTGCGCTGGCCGGGCCCTTGGTCTGCGCCACCAGCCAGGCGGTGAACGACTGGTTTGACCGCCATGTGGACGCCATCAACGAGCCGCAGCGCCCGATTCCGTCGGGGCGCATGCCAGGGCGCTGGGGTTTGGGGTTGGCCGTGTTGTGGACTGGCGTGTCGCTGGCCGTGGCGCTGGCGCTGGGGCCTTGGGGTTTTGGCGCGGCAGCCCTCGGGCTGGCGCTGGCCTGGGCCTATAGCGCGCCGCCACTGCGCCTGAAAGAAAACGGCTGGTGGGGCAACGCCGCCTGCGGCATCAGTTACGAGGGCATCGCCTGGACCACGGGCGCCGCCGTTATGGCCGGGGGCGCCATGCCGGGTGGCCGCTCGCTGGCGCTGGCCCTGCTCTACAGCATTGGCACCCACGGCATCATGACGCTCAACGATTTCAAGGCCGTCAAGGGCGACCGGGAAATGGGCGTGCGCTCTTTGCCGGTGCAGTTGGGCGAACAGTCGGCCGCAGGCGTGGCCTGCTGGTTCATGGGTCTGCCACAGGTGCTGGTGATCGTGCTGCTGTTTGCCTGGGGCCGACCTGGCCACGGTCTGGCGATTGCGCTACTCCTGGGCCTGCAACTGCTGCTGATGGACTATTTTTTGGCCCGGGTGCGCGAGCGAGCGCTTTGGTACAGCGGCTTTGGCGTGCCGCTTTTTGTGGCGGGAATGATGGTCAGCGCCTTTGCCTTGCGCAGCCTGCAGGCGGTGGGCGCATGAAGCGCGGTACCGCGTGCGGGCGGGCTGCAATGCGATTCAGGGGCGGGTGCCCCAGTTCAGATCAAGGCGATCAAAGCGATCGAAGCGACCAAGACGGTCTTTGGAATCAAAGGGAGATTTGGCATGGAACACAGTGAAACATTTGACGTGGTGGTGGTGGGTGGCGGCCCGGCGGGTGCTACTGCGGCGCATGAGCTGGCGCGCCAAGGCCACAGCGTGCTGCTGCTGGACCGGGCAGGGCGCATCAAGCCCTGCGGCGGCGCCATTCCGCCGCGCCTGATCAAGGACTTTGCCATCCCCGACCACCTGCTGGTGGCCCGCGCCCGCAGCGCGCGCATGGTGGCGCCCAGCCAGCACGCGGTGGACATTCCAATTGACAACGGCTTTGTCGGCATGGTGGACCGCGCCGACTTTGACGAGTGGCTGCGCGAACGCGCAGCGGCCAGCGGCGCGGTACGGCGCATCGGCACCTTTGAGCGCCTGGAGCGCGACGCCGACGGCGTGAGCGTGGTGCACTACACAGCACGCAACAAGCACCACCGGGACGAAGGCACGCCAGCCAGGGTGCGCGCGCGCAGCATCATCGGCGCCGACGGCGCCAAGTCGCAGGTGGCGCGCCAGGCCATTGCCGGGGCCAAAGACACCGAGTACGTGTTCGCGTACCACGAGATCGTCAAGGCCCCCGCCATCAAGCCCGAGGGCTACGACGGCACGCGCTGCGATGTGTACTACCAAGGCAAGTTGTCGCCCGACTTTTACGGATGGGTGTTTCCGCACGGCGACACCTTGAGCATTGGCACCGGCAGCGCGGACAAGGGCTTCTCGCTGCGCGGCGCGGTGGGCCAGTTGCGCCAGATTGCCGGACTGGGCGAGGCCGAAGTGCTGCGCCGCGAAGGCGCGCCGCTGCCCATGAAGCCGCTCAAAAAATGGGACAACGACCGCGACGTGGTGCTTGCGGGCGACGCCGCTGGTGTGGTAGCCCCGGCCTCGGGCGAGGGCATTTACTACGGCATGGTGGGCGGCCAGCTGGCGGCACACGCGGTGCACGAGCTGCTGAAAACGGGTGATGCGCGCTGCCTGAAACGGGCGCGCAAGCAGTTCATGCAAAAGCACGGCACCGTGTTTGCGGTGCTGGGCATCATGCAGTGGTTCTGGTACCGCAGCGAAAAACGGCGCGAACGCTTTGTGAAAATCTGCGAAGACCGCGACGTGCAGCAGCTCACTTTTGAGTCTTACATGAACAAAGAGTTGGTGCGCAAAAAGCCCATGGCCCATGTGCGCATCTTTTTCAAGGACATGGCGCACCTGCTCGGTCTGGCCAAGGTGTGATGCTGGCGCAGTGGTACGCCTCGACCGCCCTGGTGGACGGCGTGATTGCGTTTACCGTGCTGGAGTTGTGGGCGTTGTGGCTGTTTCACCGGCGCACCGGGCGCGGCCTGGCGCCGGCCGACTACGCGCTCAACGGCCTGGCGGGCCTGTGTTTGATGGTGGCCTTGCGCGGGGCGCTGACGCCGCAGTGGGCTATGGTGGCGCTGGGCCTGGTGGCCGCCGGGCTGGCGCATTTTGGCGATTTGCTACTGCGCGCGCGCCGCAAGGCAGCGCTGGCGCTTCATTAGCGCGGATTTGCCGCGTCTTTGCCCTCGCCCGTCGGCGCAGTCAGGCGCACATGTCGGCCAAAGTGCTGCGCCAAATAGTCCTCGCCATGCTCCAG
>CANGHQ010000151.1 GCA_947453585.1 Burkholderiales bacterium
AGTTCTCAAAGGTGTTGATGCCAAGCTGGTTGCGCCCCAAGGCGCTGACGATGCCGCCGGTCACCGTCTGGCCCACGCCAAAGGGGTTGCCAATGGCCAGCACCTGGTCGCCCACCTGCAAGTCGTCCGAGTCCCCCAACACCATGACCGGCAGGCGGTCGAGTTCAATTTTCAGCACCGCCAGGTCGCTTTCGGGGTCAGTGCCTATCACTTTGGCGCGGGCGCGGCGGCGGTCGTTCAGAATCACTTCAATCAGATCCGCGCCTTCAACCACGTGGTTATTGGTCAGCACGTAGCCGCTGGCGCTCACAATCACGCCGCTGCCCATGCCCGATGCGCCGTCGCTCTCGGCGTCTGGCTCCCCGTTGAACAAACCGGGCCACTGCCCGGGCGAGCGCGGCAGGTGGCGGCTCGAATTGCTCACATTGATGCTGACCACCGCCTTGGACGCTTTTTGTGCTGCCAGTCGAAAACTGCCAGGCGGCAGCTCGCCGCTGCGCAGCGCGGGCGCCTGCAGCAAAGCCACGGCGCTTTCGCCGCGCGGCGCCATCCAAGCCGGCTTGAGCGTCAGCACCACAAAATAAGCCGCCAACAGCACGGTAGCGCTTTGCGAAAACAGGAGCCAAACACGCTTCATGAAAGTCCGATCCGGTGGGGCATGCGCAGGCGAAGCTGCGAAGCCTTAAATTGTAGGCCGCGCTCTGGCGGCAAGGGCTGCGCCGGGTCATAGCTGCTAAGGCATCTGATAATGGCGACTCGACCGTCGCCGCAGCACCGCGCGCTTTGTCTGTTGCCGTTGATGGAACCGTTTTGAAAGCCAAACCCAGCCCCAGGGCGCGACCATGAAGCACCATATTGACCTGTTAACCGCCCTGGACGCGATGCTGGAGCCCGCGCGCTTCAAGGACTACGGCCCCAACGGCCTGCAAGTCGAGGGAAAGCGGTCCGTGCGCAAGCTGGTCAGCGGTGTGACCGCCAGCCTGGCGCTGATCGAGGCCGCCGTGGCCCAAGACGCTGATGCGATCTTGGTGCACCACGGCTTGTTTTGGCGCGGCCACGATGGCTGTGTGACCGGCTGGATGCGCCAGCGCCTGGCGCTGCTGCTGGCGCATGACATTCACCTCTTCGCCTACCACCTGCCCCTGGACGCGCACGAACTCTGGGGTAACAACGCGCAACTTGGCCAGCGCCTGGGGCTGGTCGGAAAGACGCGCTTTGGCGAGCAGCAAATCGGCTGGCTGGGCGAGCCAGCGCAGGGCAGTTTTGCCGACGCTGCGGCGCTGGCCGCCCATGTGCAATCGGTGCTGGGGCGGGCCGTGGTGCTGGTGGCGGGCAAACCCGGGCCGGTGCGTCGCATCGCCTGGTGCACCGGTGGGGCGCAAGGCTACTTCGAAGCCGCCATTGCCGCCGGGGCCGACGCCTTTATCACCGGCGAAATCTCCGAGCCCCAGGCCCACTACGCGCGCGAATGCGGTGTAGCCTATATCGCCTGCGGCCACCACGCCAGCGAACGCTACGGCGTGCAAGCTGTGGCGCACCAGGTGGCGCTGCAGTTGGGGCTGGCACACACCTTTATAGACATCGACAACCCGGCCTAGTCGGACGCCGCTCTAGCGCTGCCCCAGTCCCAAAATTTCTTCCCATCCTCCTATGACCACCACCCCTGCAGCCCAAGACCTGCCGATCGCCATCACCCTGGGCGACGCCGCTGGCATTGGCCCGGAAATCATCGCCAAGGCCTTTGTAGCCGAGCCGGCGCTGCTGCGCCCCTGTTTTGTGGCCGGCGACGTGGCCACCATGCGCCGCGCGCTGTCGCTGGTGACAGGTACTGGCGCGCCTGCGTGGCCGGTGGTGCAGATCGCGCACCCCAGCGACATGCTGCAACTGCCCCCGCGCTGCCTGCCGGTGCTGCAAGTGGGTGCGCCGCTCGCGCCCGTGGCCACGGGCCAGGTCAGTGCTGTGGCAGGTGAATTTGCCGGGCGCTGCGTGGACTGGGCGGCCAAACAGGCGCTGCAAGGCCAGATTGCCGCGCTGGTGACCGCGCCTTTGCACAAAGAGGCGCTGCACGCCGCAGGCGCGCCCTACAACAGCTACCCCGGCCACACCGAAATGCTGCAGGCCCTAGCTGCCGAACACCTGCACACCACGGTGGCGCACTTGCCGGTGCGCATGATGTTGGCCAATGAAGAGCTGCGCACCGTGCTGGTCAGCATCCACCTGTCGCTGCGCCAGGCGCTGGAGGCGGTGACATTTGACAACGTGCTGAAGTCGCTGCTGATCACCCATCGCGCCTTGCAGTCGGTGCTGGGGCGGGCCCCGCGCATTGCGGTGGCCGGGCTCAACCCGCATGCGGGGGAGGGCGGCCTGTTTGGAGACGAAGAGATTCGCACCATCGCGCCGGCGATTGCAGCGGCGCGTGCCCAGGGCTGCGACGCTAGCGGCCCCTGGGCGCCCGACACCGTGTTCATGCGCGCTCGGGCGCGCCCCGGCGTGGCGCCAGAATTTGACGCCGTGCTGGCCATGTACCACGACCAGGGCCTGATTCCGGTGAAATACCTGGGGGTGGAGCAAGGTGTCAACGTCACCCTGGGCCTGCCGCTGGTGCGCACCAGCCCGGACCACGGTACCGCGTTTGACATTGCAGGCCTTGGCCGCGCCGACCCGGCCAGCCTGATTGCAGCGGTGCGCATGGCGCGCCAATTGGCGGGTCAGGGGGCTTAAGCGGGCGCAAGAGCCGAGCCACGCCACGCCACGCGATTTGGGGTGGCCAAGCGCGGCACGGTGTCTCTTGGCGGTCAGCTACAATCCGATGCTTCCCACGTAGTGATTTTTCCTGAGGATTCTCATGAGCGACACCCTCGTCGGCAACAAGCCGAACGACCCCAGCAAACGCACCTGGATCATTGCATCCTCTTGCGTTGGCATCGCAGGCGCTGCAGCAACCGCAGTGCCTTTTGTCAGTACTTTCCAGCCTTCCGAGCGCGCTAAAGCGGCCGGTGCGGCGGTTGAGGTGGATATTTCCGCTATCAAACCAGGCGAGAAAATCACCGTCGAGTGGCGTGGTAAGCCGGTTTGGGTGGTGCGTCGCACGCCCGAGCAGCTGGCAGCCCTGCCAACCCTGGACGGCGCATTGGCCGACCCGCAAAGCAAGCGCAAGCAAGACGAGTTCACGCCCGTTTACGCCCGCAACGAAGGTCGCTCCATCAAGCCTGAATACTTCGTGGCCGTTGGTATTTGCACCCATTTGGGTTGCTCGCCGTCGGACAAGTTCCAGATCGGCGCGCAGGCTTCCTTGCCGGACGACTGGAAGGGTGGCTTTTTGTGCCCTTGCCACGGTTCGACCTTTGATATGGCTGGCCGCGTGTTCAAGAACAAGCCCGCGCCTGACAACCTCGAAATTCCGCCACATATGTACCTTTCCGACAGCAAACTGCTGATCGGTGAAGACACCAAGGCCTGACCCCCGCCCTCGGAGCACACCATGGCTGAAATGAAAGAAATATCCCCCAACGCGCCCGCGGCGGCCAAGCTGCTGAACTGGGTGGACAACCGTTTTCCCCTGAGCAAGCTCTACAACGAGCACATGGCCGATTACTACGCGCCAAAGAACTTCAACTTCTTCTACATCTTTGGTGCGCTGGCCACCTTGGTGCTGGTAATCCAGATCGTGACCGGTATTTTCCTGGTGATGCATTACAAACCCGACGCCGCTCTGGCCTTTGGTTCGGTCGAATACATCATGCGCGACGTGCCATGGGGCTGGTTGATCCGCTACATGCACTCCACCGGCGCATCGGCCTTCTTCATCGTGGTCTACATGCACATGTTCCGCGGCCTGATCTACGGTAGCTACCGCAAGCCACGTGAGTTGGTTTGGTTGTTTGGTTGCGGCATTTTCCTGTGCCTGATGGCCGAGGCCTTCATGGGCTACCTGCTGCCTTGGGGCCAGATGAGCTACTGGGGCGCCCAGGTGATCGTGAATTTGTTTGCCGCCGTGCCCTTTGTCGGCCCGGACCTGGCTTTGCTGATTCGCGGCGACTACGTGGTTGGCGACGCTACCTTGAACCGTTTCTTCAGCTTCCACGTGATTGCCGTGCCCCTGGTGCTGCTGGGCTTGGTGGTTGCGCACATCATCGCCTTGCATGAAGTCGGATCCAACAATCCCGATGGCGTGGAGATCAAGGCTACCAAAGGCGCTGACGGCCACCCGCTGGACGGCATTCCTTTCCACCCCTACTACACGGTGCACGATATTTTTGCCGTGAGCATGTTCTTGATGGTGTTTACCGCCATCATCTTCTTTGCGCCTGAGTTTGGTGGTTACTTCCTAGAATACAACAATTTCATCCCGGCTGATCCGCTCAAAACGCCGCTGCATATCGCGCCGGTCTGGTATTTCACGCCCTACTGCTCCATGCTGCGTGCTATCACCAGCGAAATGGTGCTGGTGCTGATTGCCTGCGTGGTGGGTGCTGCCGCTGTGAGCGTCTTGAAGATCAAGATGCCTGCAATCTTCAAGATCATCATCGTGGGTGCCGCCGCTGCGGTCACCGCCATGATGCTGTCGATCGACGCCAAGTTCTGGGGTGTGGTGATCATGGGTGGCGCGGTTGTCATTCTGTTCTTCCTGCCTTGGCTGGACAACTGCGCGGTCAAGTCGATCCGCTACCGTCCAAGCTGGCACAAATACCTGTACGGCATTTTTGTGGTCAATTTCATTGTGTTGGCCTATCTTGGCGTGCAGCCGCCGTCGGCCATCGGCGAGCGCGTGTCGCAAGTCGGAACCCTGTTTTACTTTGGCTTCTTCCTCTTGATGCCTTGGTGGAGCAAGATGGGCGAAACCAAGCCGGTTCCCCTGCGCGTCAACTTTGTCGCCCATTGAGCTGGAGTTTGAAAAAATGAAAAAAATCGTACTCAGCCTGATCACCGCCCTGGGCCTGATGGTGGGGGCGCAAGCCAACACCGGCGGCATTGCCTGGGACAAGGCCCCCAACAACATCAACGACATGGCAGCCCTGCAAAGCGGCGCCAAGACCTTTGTCAACTACTGCCTGAACTGCCACGCGGCGGCTTTCATGCGCTTTAACCGCCTGAAAGACATTGGTCTAACCGACCAGCAGATCAAGGACAACCTGCTGTTCACCACTGAAAAAGTGGGCGAGACCATGAAAGTGGCGATGGACCCCCGCCAGGCCAAAGACTGGTTTGGTGGTAACCCGCCCGATCTGACTGTGATTGCCCGCTCGCGCTCTGGCGCGCAAGGCACGGGTGCGGATTACCTGTATACCTACTTGCGCACTTTCTACGTGGATGAGAAAAAAGCCACGGGCTGGAACAACCTGGCTTTCCCGAACGTGGCTATGCCCCACGTGCTGTGGGAATTGCAGGGCAAGCGCGCTGCGGTTTACACCACGGAAGTTGTGCATGGTCATGAAACCGAGGTTTTCAAA
>CANGHQ010000152.1 GCA_947453585.1 Burkholderiales bacterium
CCCGAAGCCGTCGCGGCGACGGCGCCGCCCCTACGTGTCGCGGCCAGACCAACAGGTGCCACGCCAATAGAGGCCTAGCCGAAGCGAAAACACCAAATGTGGACTTGGCCCCCCTCTCTCGCCCGCTGGGCGAGAGAGGGGCTGGGGGGGAGAGTGGACAAAAAAACCAAGCCCGAATTACCGCTTCCCGTCCTCACATGCAAACTTGAACTGCGCAACGTCAATGGGCACATTGGCCACCGGGGTGAAAGTGGCGCCTGAGTCAAAGGTATACAGAGGGTCGCCCTTGGCCAGGTGAGCGGCGAAGATCGCCGTGCGCACGGTGCGGTGCAGCCCGTTGTTGCAGTCGAACTCTTTAAGTTCTTTGACCGAGAAATAGTTAAGCCAAAACAAGGGCGGAGGAAAGCGCGTGGACTGCACCGCCGGGTAGTCGCCCATCACCCACACCTTGGCATGTGCGCCGCTGCGCTGGATGCTGTTGGGGTCGCCGTACATGGTGAAGTCGGGCGTTTTGCCGATGAAATTCCAGTCGGCGCAGGCCGGGCCGCCTAGCCCGAGCAAGAGGAGGAGAAAAGCCCACTTTGTCATTGCTCGGTTCCTTTCTCGGCCATGGAGCATCATCAACGAATATTTTTAAGCCCCCAATGTAGCGGAAAACGGCGCGAGGATTGGCATTTGCAGCAGCCCTCGTACAGTGGCTTCCGCCTGCTGGCCCGGCGCTAAGGCTTGGGCATCCAGGCCACGGCGCCTGAGAAGGTGAGAAAAGCCGCCGCCGTGGACACCAAAATGATGCGGGCAATACGGCCGTTGTCCGCGTCAAAGCGCTCGGCCAGCATGGACACATTGCTGGCGCTGGGCAAGGCCGCTACCAGCACCACCACGCTCCAGGCCGTGCGGTCCAGTGGCAAGCCTGCGGCCAGCACCGTCCATCCAACCGCCGCAACCAAGAGCGGATGCAGCAGCAGCTTGAGTGCGGCCACCGGCAGCACCTCGGACCAGGGCACCGCTGGCGCATGGCCGCTGGCGGCCAGCAGGTTGGAGCGCGCCAGCACCGCGCCGATGGTGAACAAGGCCACCGGCGACGCCGAATCGGCCAGCAAACCTACGGTGGTGGCCACGGGCGCGGGCAGGCGCAAGGAAAACGCCGACACCACTGCGCCCGACAAAATGGCCCAGGGCATGGGATTGGCGGCCACGCCCTTGAGCGCGTTTTTGGCGGCCTGCGCGGCTGAGGTCTGCACCACGTCCATCTCGGGGTGGGCGGGGTCTTTCGCGGCAGGCCCCAGGCGCGAAAGCGCAATACACAGCGAAGTAGTAATCACCATGTCCACAAGAATAGTGACGATGGCGGGCCCGGCCGCCTGCGCGCCCAGCAGCGCCACCAAGAGCGGCACGCCCATAAAACCGGTGTTGGGAAAAGCCCCCACCAGGGCGCCAAAAGCGGCATCGTTCCAGCCAATGAGCCCGCGCCGGGTGAGCGCCACCACCAGCGCCACCATCACCAGCGCGCAAAACAGGTAGCTCAGCGCTACGCCAGGGTCCAGCAACTGCGCAATGGGCGTGCTGGCGCCAAAGCGGTACAACATGCAAGGCAGTGCAAAAAACAAGACAAAGGTGTTCATGCCCGGAATAGCGGCCAAGGGCAGCAGCCCCCGGCGCGCGGCCAAGTAGCCGCACAGCACCAGGGCAAAAAACGGAAAGGTCACGGTCAAGGTGGCAAGCATGGCGCCATTGTCCGGGCAAAAGGGTGGGCGTCCGGGCTAAGATGGCCGCTGGCGCACGCTGTTTTACCGCCCTTGGTGCGGCTTCTTTTCCAATACCGTCCGATTTCCCCCGCGTTCCTTCGTTTTAGCCCTTCGCCCCCCCGCTCCCAGATGTCCGCCTCCCCCAGCAATGCCATGAATATCGCCCAGCAAGAGGCGGTCAACTACCTGCACGGGCCCTGTTTGGTGCTGGCCGGCGCCGGTTCGGGCAAAACCCGGGTAATTACGCACAAAATCGGGCGCCTGATCCAAATGGGCATGGCGCCCCAGCGCATTGCGGCCATCACCTTTACCAACAAGGCCGCAGCCGAGATGCGCGAGCGCGCCAAGGGCCTGATCGGCAAACCGGCGGGCGAGGTGCTGATTTGCACCTTCCACGCCCTGGGCGTGCGCATGCTGCGGGCCAACGGCGCGGTGCTCGGGCTCAAACCCCAGTTCAGCATTTTGGACACCGACGACGTGACCAGCATCCTGAAAGACGCCGGTGGCAGCACCGACGCCGCCACCGCGCGCGCCTGGCAGTGGACCATCAGCGCCTGGAAGAGCGCCGGCCTGAACGCCGCGCAAGCCCAGGCCCTGGCCGCCAACGACAGCGAACGCCTGGCCAGCGTGGTGATGGCGCGCTACGAAGAGCGCCTGAGCGCCTACCAGAGCGTGGACTTTGACGACCTGATCAGCCTGCCGCTCAAGCTGCTGCGCGAACATGCGGAGGTGCGCGCCCAGTGGCAGCAACGCATGGGCCACGTGCTGGTGGACGAATACCAGGACACCAACGCCACCCAATACGAGATGCTCAAGCTGCTGGTGGGCTGCGAGCCCGACGGCAGCCGCGCCGCGCACCTGGACGGCGACGCCCGCTTTACCGCCGTGGGCGACGACGACCAGTCGATTTACGGCTGGCGCGGCGCCACGCTGGACAACCTCAAAAAACTGCCCATCGACTTTCCCAAGCTCAAGGTCGTCAAACTCGAGCAAAACTACCGCTCCACCTCGGCCATATTGCGCGCGGCCAACAACGTCATCGGCCCCAACCCCAAGCTGTTCCCCAAGAATCTGTGGAGCGACCTGGGCGAAGGCGAACCGGTGCGCGTGGTGGACGCCGACAACGAAGAACACGAGGCCGAACGGGCGGTAGCGCGCATCCAAAGCCTGCGCGTGGAAGGCACTTTGGCGCAGGCGGGTGCCCAGTACCGCGAGTTTCGGGACTTTGCGGTGCTGTACCGGGCCAACCACCAGGCCAAACCGTTTGAGAAAGCGCTGCGCAAGGCCAATATTCCGTACAAGGTGTCGGGCGGCCAGAGCTTTTTTGACCGCGCCGAAATCCGCGACCTGTGCGCCTGGTTTCGGCTGTGGGCCAATAACGACGACGACCCGGCTTTTGTGCGCGCCATTACCAGCCCCAAGCGCGGCATTGGCCACCAGACGCTGGGCAGCCTGGGCGTGTTTGCCAGCCAGTACAAGCTGAGTTTGTTTGAGGCGCTGTTTTCGTCCTCCTTGGCCGCCGTGCTGCAGGCGCGCGCCGTGGGCAGCTTGCACGAGTTTGGCCGCTACGTGAACGACTTGCAATTTCGCGCCAAGCAGACGCAGGGCGCTGAGAACGCCCGCGTCTTTTTGACCGACTGGCTCAAAGAAATCGGCTACGAAAAACACCTGCATGACGGCGAAGAAAGCGAAAAGCTCGCGGCCGCCAAATGGTCCAACGTGCTGGAATTTTGCGACTGGATGGCGCAGCGCTGCGGCGGCCAGATCGACGACACGGCGGGCGCTACGACCACGCGTGAGGTCAAAAACCTGCTCGAAGTCTCGCAAACCATCGCCTTGCTCTCCACCATCAGCGAGCGCGAGAACGACCAAAACGTCGTCACCCTGTCCACCCTGCACGCCGCCAAAGGCCTGGAGTGGCCGCACGTGATGCTGGTGGGCGTGACCGAAGGCATGCTGCCCTTCAAACTGCGCGAACAGGCGGCTGACGCCGATGCGCCTACCACCACCGCCAGCGCCCAAGAGGCGGGCGAAGCCCATCTGCAAGAAGAACGCCGCCTGATGTACGTGGGCATCACCCGCGCCCAGCGCAGCCTGGCGGTGAGCTGGACCAAACGCCGCAAAAAAGGCCGCGAACTGGTCGCCGCCCTGCCGAGCCGCTTTATTGCCGAGATGGCGCTGGACAAAACCACCGCCAAAGAAGACCCGCGCGAGAAGCTGCGGGGGCTGAGGGCGGAGTTTGCGGCGCGGGCGGCGGGAGCAGCCGCAGCCCCCGCCAAGACTTAATCCCGCAACATCCCCAACAAACCCGCCGTAGAGCCATCGAGCCCCGTGGTGTCGCCGCTGTCCAGGCGCGGCGCAATGTCTTTGGCCAGCACCTTGCCCAGTTCCACTCCCCACTGGTCAAAGCTGTTGATGCCCCAGAGCGCGCCGCTGACAAACACGCGGTGTTCTTGCAAGGCAATGAGCGCGCCCAGGGACGCGGGGGTCAGGTCGTCGAGCAGCAAAAAGGTGCTGGGGCGGTTGCCGGGAAAGTGCTTGTGGCCGCCAGCATCCGCCTTGCCCACCATCAGGGCTTGGGCTTGGGCCAGCACGTTGGCCAGCAGCAGCGGGTGGTGCGCGCCCAAGGTGTGGCGCGCTTTTTTAACCGCCACAAACTCCACCGGCACCACGTCCGTACCCTGGTGCAGCATCTGAAAATACGCGTGCTGGCCGTTGGTGCCGGATTCGCCCCACAGCACGGGCGACGTGCCAAAGGGCAGCGCCGCGCCACTGGCGTCCACGCGCTTGCCGTTGCTCTCCATCTCGAGCTGCTGCAAATAGGCCGGCAGGCGGCGCAAGGCGCTGTGGTACGGGGCAATCGAGCGGCT
This sequence comes from Burkholderiales bacterium, assembly GCA_947453585.1. Taxonomy (GTDB): domain Bacteria; phylum Pseudomonadota; class Gammaproteobacteria; order Burkholderiales; family Burkholderiaceae_C; genus Allorhodoferax. Next base: position 4,616 of record CANGHQ010000152.1, read on the forward strand.
GGTAAAGCCATGGAAGTTGCGGCACCACACGTCGAGCAGGCCCAGGCGCACTGGCAAGTTTTCTTCTAAGGGCGCGTGGCGAAAGTGCTGGTCCATGGCGTGCGCCCCGGCCAAAAACTCGCGAAAGCCGTCGGCGCCAATGGCAATGGCCAGCGGCAACCCAATGGCCGACCACAGCGAATAGCGCCCGCCCACCCAGTCCCAAAAACCAAAGGTGGTGGTGATGCCAAAGTCATTGGCCGCCGCCACGTTGGTGGTGAGCGCCGCAAAGTGGCGCGCAATGTCAAAACCGCCACGGCTCTCGAACCAGCGTTTGGCCGACTGCGCATTGGTCATGGTCTCGATGGTGGTGAAGGTCTTGCTGGCCACCAAAAACAGGGTGCTGCTGGCCTTGAGCGGCGCCAGCGTGGACGCCAGCTCGTGCCCGTCCACATTGCTGACAAAGTGCAGGCGTTTGCCGGTGATGGCAAAAGCGTCCAGCGCCAGCGCCGCCATTTGCGGCCCCAGGTCTGAGCCGCCAATGCCAATGTTGACGATGTCGGTAATAGCGCCGTCCGCGCGCACACTTTCGGCAAAAGCCAGCATGGCGTCGAGCGTGCCGTGCACCTGGGCCAGCGCCTGCGCTTCGTGGGCGCTGGCGGTGGCCGCATCTGCCGGGGCGCGCAAGAGCGTGTGCCAGACCTCGCGCTGTTCGGTGGTGTTGATCACCTCACCGGCAAACATGGCGTCGCGGTGCGCCAGCAGATCCGTCTCGCGGGCCAATTGGAAGAGCAGCGTTTGCGTGGCGGCGTCGATGCGGTTTTTGGACAGG
>CANGHQ010000153.1 GCA_947453585.1 Burkholderiales bacterium
AGGGTTCGTTCGTGGGCTTGGTCGGTGGCGTGGGTAGTGGTAAATCAAGTTTGCTCTTGCTGCTTGGACGAGTTTCACAACCAGAGAGTGGCGAAATCAGCATGGGCGCCGTCCCTTACGGGCAAATCGCCTCCGATCTGTTTGCCAGCAAATTGGTTCTGGTGCCCCAAAAAGAGCAGATATTCGAAGCCTCCATTCTTGAAAATGTCACCCTGTGGGACCCGGATATTTCAGAAGCCGAAGTGATAGCCGCCTGCAAAATTTGTATGGTGCATGACGATATTGTGAACCGCGTGGGCGGCTATCGCGCCCGCCTGCGGGAGTCGGGCGCAGACCTGAGCGGCGGCCAACGCCAGCGCATTGCTTTGGCGCGGGCGGTGGTACGCAAGCCCTCGGTTTTGTTGCTTGATGAATCCACCTCTGCGCTTGATGGGGTGACTGAAGCTGCGATTTTGCGCAATCTGTTGGCGCTCAATATCACGTTGGTATTTGCCACCCACCGTCTTCAGAACATCCGCAATGCCAGCCAAATTTACTTTCTGTCTGGCGGAATAATAAAAGAGGCGGGTAGCCATGAAACGCTCATTGCGTTGCATGGCGAATATGCCCAATTCGCACAACTGGCGGAGGGTAACGCACCATGACGACCCATGATTCAACCCTGCCCAGTATTGAGGAAACACTGCTCCAGTTTGAAGCAATACTGGAAACCGACGCGAAAGCCATGGGCCGAAGCCACCCTTTGGGTGAAACGTTTGCCGTCTGCCAAATGGCAGCCGTGTTGTTTGGATTGCCCGACGTTCCCAGGGGTGGCGGCCATCGCATGGGCGCGACCGTGGACGAGGTGGCTACGTCCTTTGGCCTTGTTGTGCGTGAGGTGGCATTGCATGGCGATTGGTGGAACCATGATCTGGGCGTGGTGATTGGCGTTCTGACCGAGGGTAATTTGCCGATATTGATGCGATCCAACGTCAGGCGCGGCGCCATGGAGTTTTGCAGTCCCCAGCAAAAAGACAAATTCCACCGCGTTTCACAAGAAGCGGCCTTGACCTTGCAAGCAATAGCCTATGTTTTGTATCCGACGCTGCCGGATACGCCGCTTGCGCTGGTTGACATCATGAAGGGCGTCCTGAAAATCCATCCCATGGAAGTGCTGGTATTTCTGGCGCTGACCGCTGCCATTGCCATGTTGGGGTATTCGGTGCCCGTGTCCAGCGGTCTGGTGGTCGATCATGCGGTTCCGCACCGGGACATGGGTCTGCTGATTGCCATTGTTGCCGTGGTGGCGGGTTGCAATCTCTTGATGCTGGTCTTGCGCTACACCGCAGAGATGGTGGCCCAGCGCCTGGAAGGCAGTGTGGGCGTGCATATTCAGGCAGGCGCCTTGGACCGATTGTTCCGCCTGCCGCTGAACTTTTTTGCCGACCAAAACAGTGTTTCGCTGATGCGGCGATTCTCTGGTCTGGAAAATGCGCGCCGCTCCTTGCTGCGAATGCTGGTGTCCACGGTGTTGGATTCCGTCACCTTGCTGGTCGGTCTGGCATTGATGCTGTTTTATTTTCCACTCGGTGCCTTGGTGGTGCTTGGCACGTCGATCGTCAGCATGGGGCTTGCGTATTGGCTTGGCAAAAGGAGCTTTTCAGCCTATTCCGAGGGTGAGTCCATGTCGGTCAATGTGCTGACGGTAGTGCACGAGATGATTTCCAATATGTTGTCCATCCGTGTGTACGCTGCGCAGCGTCGCATGTTTTCCCGCTGGCGCGACAGCTTTATTGAAATGCGACGGCGCGCGGTGCGCAGCAACCGTTTCACTATTGTCTTTGCGGCCTGTCAGCAGTCCATCAATCTGGTGTCTTTGGCCATTATCTTTGCGATAGTTACCTATGCTGCAACTACGACGACGGCCAGGCCGATTGGTTATTACGTGGCATTTGTCGGATCGCTGTCACTGATTAACGGCAGCATTATGAGCATCGCTTCTTCCATTTTGGCGGGTTTTGGTATCCACGCGACCATCAAACGTGCGGCATTGATTCTTGCAAGCACTCCAGAAAAAGACCATGGACGGATGCGGCTTGGCACCTTGCGCGGCGACTTGGAATTGGCCCATGTCGATTATCGATATTCCGATGCCAGTCCCCTGGTTCTGCACGACTTTTCTTTGGCCATTGCGGCCGGAAGTTATGTGGGTATCGTGGGCGCCTCGGGCTGTGGCAAATCGACTTTGGTCAAACTTATGCTGGGGCTGCTGGCTCCGGCCAAGGGAAAGATCTTCCTGGATGGAAATAGCCTGCTCGATTTTGATATTGACAAGGCCCGCCAGCAAATTGGCGTGGTGATGCAAGACTGCCGCATGGTGTCAGGCTCGGTGCTTGAAAACATTGTGGCGGATCGTATTTTTACGGATGACGAAATTCTGTCCATTTTGTCCAAGGTGGGTATGGGCGAATACATCAAGTCTTTGCCCATGGGCGTTCACACCCATATCAGCGAAAACTCGACGACATTTTCCGCAGGCCAGATCCAGTTGATCGCCTTGGCCCGTGCGCTGATCGGCCAGCCGCGTATGTTGATCTTTGACGAAGCCACCAGCGCCTTGGACAACCTGAGCGTTCAGCGTATTGGCACCTTGCTTGATGCGTTAAAAATCACCCGCATCGTGTTTACCCACCGAATAAATACCCTGAGAAATTGCGATACTATTTTGGTCATGGGCAAGGGACAAATGGTCCAGCAAGGTACTTTTGCGGAACTTGAAAATACCGATGGTTTATTTAATGCAATGTTGCACGGCAAGACGGAATAATTAAAATGCGCTCTTCACTGATCATGTTCGATGAATTGAATGACGACGACGTTTCGGTTCTTATTAATTCCTGCGAAAAACTGCATTTCAAGGCGCAAGACGTCGTCATTGACTACGGCCAAAAGGGCAAGGGGATATTTATTATTCTCCAGGGCCAATGCCGGGTTGAAACCGCAGGCGGCTTGGCCCTGGACACGCTGCAAAGTGGCGATATTGTGGGAGAGGTCAGCTTCGTAGACCAGCGCAACACGGTGGCAAAGGTGATTGCGCAGGGCGAACTGACAACGGCAGTAGTTTATGAAGATGTTTTGCGCGAATGTATTCGCAAGGACTCCGGCTTTGCATCACGCTTCTACTTAGGCGTGGCCCGCACGCTGGCCTACCGCTTGCGCTTGAATATGCAAGTCGCGTTAAGCAAAAACGCCAATGTATTTGCGTCCGAAAGAGAATTCAGCAACCAGATCGACGTCGACGACCTCGACGCCATGACCATTGCAGGCACGCGCCTGGCGTACTTGCTAAAACGGCTTTTGTAAGCCTGCGTCCTAAACAGCTGTCAACGGCGCTCAGCCGGCAATATCGAGATCAATCAGCACCGGCGCATGGTCGCTGGGCCGCTCGTTTTTGCGCGGGGTTTTGTCGATCAGGCAGGCGCGCGCCAGGGGTTTGAGGGCGTTGCTGATCAGAATATGGTCAATACGCAGGCCCCGGTTGCGCCTGAACGCCGCGTCGCGGTAGTCCCACCAGCTGTAGCTCTTGGGCGGCTGCGCAAACAGGCGATAGCTGTCATGCAGGCCCAGGGCGACCAAGGCGCGCAGGTGGTAGCGCTCTTCTTCGGTGCAATGGATTTGGTCGCGCATGCCTTCTGGGTCCCACACATCGTCGTCGTCAAAAGTGATGTTGTAGTCGCCCATCAGCACCAGTTGCGGGTGTTCCTCTAGTTCCTTTTTCACCCAGGCGCGCAGGCCTTTGAGCCACTGCATCTTGTACTCAAACTTGTCGCTTCCCGGCTCCTGGCCATTGGGGAAATAAGCGCCTATCACCCGCGTGCCGCCCACGGTGCCACAGATCACCCGCGCCATGTCGTCGGCAAACCCGGGGATGTTTTTGAGCACATCGGCAGCCGGTGCGCGGCTCAGCAGCGCCACGCCGTTGTAGGTCTTTTGCCCAAACCACTGCGCCTGGTAGCCCGCCGCCAAAAACGCGTCTGCCGGAAACTTGTCGTCCGTCATCTTGGTTTCTTGCAGCACCAGCACATCGACCGGGTTGGCCTGCAGCCAGTCCAGCACTTGCGGTAAGCGCACGGTTAGCGAGTTCACGTTCCAGGTGGCGAATTTCATAGTCAGGTTGATGCCTTGTCGGATTGGCGGGTCAGGGTAACAAAGCTGTATGCCAGCCCGCTGTTCGCCACATGGCTTTCGCGCCGGGTCTCGGTCCAATCGGGCCCAAAGCTTGGGGCAAAGGCGTCGCCTGCTACGTCCAGGGCAATTTCGGTGATCTCGGCGCTGCAAGCCAGCGGCAGCGCCTGTGCGTAGATTTGCGCGCCGCCGATCACCCAAGCGTCCGGATGTTCTGCACAGAGTTCCATGGCGGCCTGGAGCGAATGCGCCACCATCGCGCCTTCGGCCTGCCAGTCGCTTTGGCGGGTTATCACCACATTCAGCCGCCCGGGCAATGGGCGAAACCGGGGAGGCAGCGAGTCCCAGGTTTTGCGCCCCATCATCACCGGGCAGCCCAGGGTCAGGCGCTTGAAATGCGCCAGGTCTTCGGGCAAATGCCAGGGCAGGGTGCCTTCGTTGCCAATCACGCCATTGGCGGCGCGGGCAAATACCAGGTGCAGTCGCATGGGCGCGTCGCTCACACCGCCACCGGCGCCTTGATGGCCGGGTGCGGCGCGTAGCCTTGCATCTCAAAATCTTCAAACTGGTAGTCAAAGATCGAGTCCGGCCGACGCAGGATGCGCAGCGTGGGGTAGGGCAGCGGCGCGCGGGAGAGTTGCAACTCCACCTGCGCATGGTGGTTGCTGTAAATGTGGCAGTCGCCCCCGGTCCAGATGAAATCGCCCACGTCCAGATCGCACTGCTGCGCCACCATGTGCGTGAGCAGCGCGTAGCTGGCAATGTTGAAGGGCACGCCCAAAAAGATGTCGGCGCTGCGCTGGTACAACTGGCAGCTCAGTTTGCCTCGGCCGCCGGGTGTGGTGGCGGGCGCCACGTAAAACTGAAAGAAGGCGTGGCAAGGCATGAGCGCCATTTTGGAGAGTTCGGCCACGTTCCAGGCGCTCACGATCATGCGGCGCGAGTCGGGGTTGGTTTTGAGCGTCTGCAGCAGTTCGCTGATCTGGTCGATATGCTGGCCGTCGGGCGTGGGCCAACTGCGCCACTGCACGCCATAGACCGGCCCTAGGTCGCCGTCCGGGCGGGCCCATTCGTCCCAGATCGAGACGCCGCGCTCTTTGAGCCAGTTGTTATTGCTCGAACCGGTCAAAAACCACAGCAGCTCAACAATGATGCTGCGCAAATGCACTTTTTTGGTCGTCACCAGCGGAAAACCCTGGGTCAGGTCAAAAC
>CANGHQ010000154.1 GCA_947453585.1 Burkholderiales bacterium
CACGCCTCTTGCGCGCACCACGCCACTGACAACGGCGCACCCGACGGCGTGAACGCCACGCTGCACGCGCCCATCTCTGCCGACGGTGTGGCCGAAATCGGCCGCAGCTACCAGGTGCCAGCGCGCAATGGCCGCGCCGTGCGCTTGCGCCAGGGCCAGCGTATTCGGGTCACCAACACCCACGGCAGCCAGGTGTGCGACACCTGGGCGTTTAACACCGAGAACATGGCCGAATACCTGTCCATGGAACACGCGCGAGCCGTAATCAACCGCACTACGCCGCGCGTGGGCGACGCGCTGGTCAGCAACCGGCGCCGCCCCCTACTCACGCTGGCGGCAGACAGCTCGCAAGGCGTGCACGACACCTTGATTGCCGCCTGCGACCTGGCCCGCTACCGCGGCCTGGGCGTAAGTGAGTACCACGACAACTGCGCGGACAACCTGCGCTTGGCGCTGCAGGCCATTGGCCTGCGCACTGCCGAAGTGCCCTGCCCCTTGAACCTGTGGATGAATATTCCGGTGCACGCCGACCATCATATTGAGTGGCTGGCGCCGGTGTCAAAAGCGGGAGATTACGTGGAATTTGTGGCAGAGATGGACTGCATTTTTGTGATGTCGGCCTGCCCGCAAGACATCATTGCGGTCAACGCCAACCATCCGGTGGATCTGCATTTTTGCGTACTGGCCTGAGCCGCTATAGCCAACCGCCGGAAACCAGCCACCAGCCACGCGCAACACCCGCTCCAGAACCAGCCAACGGCGCCCGTCCGCTGGCTGGTACTCTGCGTTTTAAGCTGTAGCGGGCTGCCGCTTCGCCATCACCTCGTCAAGCCAATCCACGCGCATCTCAGGCACGGCGGTGATCAGCTTTTGGGTGTAGGGATGCTCGGGGTGGTCAAAAATTTTGTCGGTCTCGTCAAAGGCGACAAACTGGCCTTGCAGCATCACGGCGGTTCGGTGCGCAATGCGGTGCACCACGTCCAGGTCGTGCGTGATCAGCACATACGACAAGCCCAACTCGCGTTGCAACTTGCGCAAAAGCGTCAAGATTTCTTCGGCCACCAGCGGGTCCAGCGCCGACGTGGGCTCGTCCAGGATGATGAGATCGGGCTTGGCCGCTAGTGCGCGGGCAATGCAGACGCGCTGCTTTTGGCCGCCCGATAGCTGGCCGGGGCGGCGTTGCAAAAAGTCTTCGGGCAGCTCCACCAGCGTCATAAGCTCTTTGGCGCGCGCCAGCACTTCGGCCCGGCCTGCGCCAAAGTAAAACTCCACTGGCCGACCAATGATGTCGAGCAGGCTTTGGCGCGGGTTGATGGCCACGTCCGGAATCTGGTAGACGAGCTGGATGGTGCGCTTGAGTTCTTTGCTGCGGGCATTCAGGGCCGGGGGCAGCGCCTTGTTCTGGAACACGATCTCGCCACTGCGCGGCATGAGCAGGCCGGTAATGATGCGCGCCAGGGTCGATTTGCCCGAGCCCGATTCGCCCACCACCGCCACGGTTTCGCCGCGTTTGACGTCGAGCGACACGCCGCGCACCACATGAAAGTCGCCGTAGTAGGCGTGGCAGTCTTTGATCGACAGCACGGTCTCAGGCTTCACGGTAGCGGCCACGGCGCGCTCGCTGGCTGCAGCGCCGCGCACTGCCACCAAACGGGCGGTGTAGTCCTGGTTGGCGTGGTGCAATATTTGCGGGGTAAGGCCTTCTTCCACCTCTTTGCCGTGGCGCAGCACCTTGATGCGGTCGGCCACCTGGGCCACCACCGCCAAATCGTGGGTGATGTACAGCGCCGCCGTGTGGTACTGGCGAATCAGCGACTTGAGCAGAATGAGCACTTCAATCTGCGTGGTCACGTCCAGCGCTGTGGTGGGCTCATCGAGCACCAGCACGTCCGGCCGGCACGACATGGCCATGGCCGCCATGGCGCGCTGCAACTGGCCGCCCGACACCTGGTGCGGGTAGCGCTTGCCAAAGTTTTGCGGGTCCGGCAGATCGAGCGCGGCAAACAGCTCGCAGGCCCAGACTTCGGCCTCGGCCCGGGTCATAAGTTTGTGCAATACAGGGGCCTCGCAGACCTGGTCCATCAGGCTGTGCGCCGGGTTAAAGGCAGCAGCAGCCGACTGGGCGATATAGGCAATGCGCTTGCCGCGCATCTGGCGCCGGCCTTCGGTGTCCAGGGCGCGGATATTGACGCCGCCCAAAATCACTTCGCCGCCAGCAATGTGCAAGCCTGCGCGGGCGTACACCATGCTTGAGAGGCCGATGGTGGACTTGCCCGCACCGCTCTCGCCGATCAGGCCCAGCACTTCGCCCTTGCGCAGTTGCAGGTCCACGTTGTCAACAATCACGTTGCCCGCCACGCTTTCCAGGCGCAGGCCCTTGATATTCAGAATGAATTGTTCGTCCATGGCCGCTGTCTTTCTTAGAGTTCGGCTTGCGCGCCAGAGGGACGCGCGTCGATGGACAGCATCCAGTCCACCACCAGATTGACTGACACAGTCAGCAGCGCGATGGCGGTAGCCGGGTAGATCGGCGCCATCATGCCGAAGTTGATGGCGGCGGCGTTCTCACGCACCATGCCGCCCAAGTCGGCGTAGGGCGGTTGAATGCCCAGGCCCAGAAACGACAGGCCGGCAATAAACAAGAAGTTAAAGCAAAAACGCAGGCCAAACTCAGACACCAGCGGCGCCCAGGCGTTGGGCAAAATCTCGCGGGTAATCACCCACCACAGGCCTTCGCCCCGCAGGCGCGCGGCCTCCACATATTCCATGACTGTGAGGTTCATGCCCAGGGCGCGTGCCAGACGAAACACGCGGGTGGAGTCGAGCACCGCAATCGTCAAAATCAGCACCGGAATGCTCGAACCAAACACGCCCAAAATGATGAGCGCAAAAATCAGGCTGGGGATGGACAGCATCACATCGACCAGGCGGGTGAAAAACACATCCACCCAGCCGCCCATGACCGCGCTTACCAGCCCGGTCAAAATGCCGATGAAAAAGGACAAGGTGGTAATGGCCAGCGCCACACCAATCGTCATGCGACTGCCGTACATCATGCGGGTGAGCATGTCGCGGCCGATTTGGTCGGCGCCAAACAGCATCTTGGCCGAGGGCTCGTCCCAGGTACCGCCCACATTGGCCGACTCGGAATACGGCGCAATCCAGGGCGTAAACACCGATACCAGAATAAAAATGCCAACAACGGCCAGGCCAAAGGCGGCAGAGGCGGTCAGCTTGTGTCCAAAGAGTTTCATGGTGTGTCTGTAACGAATGGGGTCTTAGCGCTGGTGGCGCAGACGCGGATTGACCAAAATCACCAGGATATCGGCCAGCGTGTTGAGCATCACAAAGACGGTCGCAAAGGTCAGGCCACAGGCTTGAATGACCGGCACGTCGCGCTTGGACACCGCGTCCACCATGTACTGGCCCAGACCGGGGTAGACGAACACCGCCTCGATCACCACCACGCCGACGACCAGATAGGCCATGTTCAGGGCAACGACGGTGATGATGGGCGCCGCCGCATTGGGCAGCGCGTGGCGCACGATCACGCGGCGCCGGGGCGCACCTTTAAGGAAGGCCATCTCGATATAGGGCGTGGACATGACCGAGAGCACCGAGCTGCGCGTCATGCGCAGCATATGGGCGGCCACCAGCAGCGTGAGGGTGAGCGCCGGCAGCGTGGCTTGGTAGACCCGCTCGCCAAAGCCCATGCCGTTGGACACCATGGCCAAGGACGGGAACCACTGCACGTTCACCGAAAAAAAGATGATCAAGAGGTAGGCGATAAAGAACTCGGGCAAGGAGATGGCGATCAGCGTGAGCACGTTGGCCAAGCGGTCCGACCACTTGCCCTCATTGATAGCCGACAGCACACCCAGGCCAACCGACAAGGGAATGGCGACCAGCGCGGCGTAACCGGCCAAAAACAAAGTATTGCGCAAGCGCGGGAACAGGTCGTCAATGATGACGCGCTTATTGGTCAGAGCCACGCCCAGATCGCCATGCAGGGCGCCGACCAACCAGTTCCAGTAACGGATGTGCGCGGGAATGTCCAGGCCGAGTTCGCGGCGAAACACGATCAGCGCCTCGGGTGTCGCGCCCTGGCCCAAAACGGCGGAGGCCACGTCGCCAGGAAGAATTTGGGTGCAGACAAAAATCAGCACCGATACCGCAAACAGGGTCAGGATGCCCAGAAGCAGTCGGTTAACAATCAGCTTTGCCATGAGGTGCCATAGGTAAGAGAAAACAGCGGCGGAATGTGCCGCTTGCCCGGAAAGGAATGCCCGAGCAACAGTACCAAAATGTAGAGCAAAAAAGGGGTCGGGCGCAAACCCAACCCCTCTTTAGTTATAGCAATGCGACGCCGTCTGTTGCCAGACCGGCGCCCATACTACTTTAGGCGAACCAGCCTTTTTCAGGGATACGGTCGTCACCCATGTCGTAGCGGCCCGAAGCCGTCAGGCCTTGCAGCTTGGTGCTGTGCGCGTCAAGGTAATCCTGCACGGCGTAGTTGATCATGCCGGCGTTTTGCGACACGAGTTCCTGGCAGTGGGAATACAACTCTTGGCGTTTCTTCTGGTCGATTTCGATACGGGCGGATTCCAGGGCCTTGCTGAATTCTGCGTTCACGAAATGGCTGTCGTTCCAGGGATTGCCCATGCCGCCGTAGAAGGTCGAGGTCAGCTGGTTGTCGATGGTGGGACGGTTGCCCCAGTACACGGCGCAGAAAGGCTGCTTGAGCCAGACGTTGTCCCAGTAGCCGTCGCCAGAGACGCGCTTCAAGTCCAGGTTGATACCGGCCTTGGACAGCGATTCCTGGAAGATCTGGCCTGCATCGGTGGCGCCAGAGAACGCGCCTTCGGACACTTGCAACTCAATCGCGCCAGTGTGGCCCGATTTTTTCATGTGGAACTTGGCTTTTTCTGGGTCAAAGCGGTTCATGGGTTGCTTGGGATCATAGAACTTCATTTTCGGTCCGACGCAGTTGTCGTTACCGATCGATGCGTAGCCGCTGTAGACGTTGTCCACGATTTTCTGGCGGTCAACACCGTATTTCAGTGCCAGCATCACGTCGCGGTTGTTGAACGGCGACTTGTCGGTGTGGGCCACGAAGCAGAAGCGGTTGCCCATGCCTGGTGTGCGCGAGACTTTGAGCGCCGAGTTTTTGGCCAGCAATGCAGCTGTCTTGGGGCTCACGCGGTTGATGATGTCCACGGTGCCGGTTTGCAAGGCGGTCGTGCGTTGGTTGGCGTCTTGGATGTAGATCAGTTCCACACGGTCAAAGTTGCCACGGTTGGGCTTCCAGTAGTTGCCGGGCTTGCGCTTGAAGGTCGCACGCACGCCGGGTTGGAATTCGTCGAGCGTGAAGGC
>CANGHQ010000155.1 GCA_947453585.1 Burkholderiales bacterium
CGTGCCCGCAGGCAAGGGTGTGGACTGGCCGTAGCCCGGGCGCGAGATCACCAAACCCCGGCAGCGCGCGGCTGTGCAAAGCTGCTGCGGAAAGTCTTTCCACATGGCCAGCGAGCCCAGGCCTTCGTGCAGAAACACGACCAAGGGCGTCAAAGCCGCGCCCGCCGCGCCCGCATCAGCGTCCAGCCACTGGTATTCCAGCGCAATGCGCTGGCCGTCCCATTGGATGTCCACCAAAGCGGGTGCGTGGGTCATGGGTTTTGCAAGGCAAGTTCGCGCAGCTTGAAGCGCTGGATTTTGCCGGTGGCCGTCTTGGGCAACTCGTCCACAAATTCGATCACGCGTGGGTATTTGTAGGGCGCCAGGCGGTCTTTGACAAAGGCCTTGAGTTCTTCGGCGCTCAGTGTCACGCCGGGCTTGCAGACCACGTAGGCGCGCGTTTTGGTCAGGCCATCGGTGTCGGGCGCGCCAATGACTGCCGCCTCCAGCACGCCGGGGTGTTGCACCAGGGTGGATTCGACCTCAAAGGGCGACACATAAATGCCGCTGACCTTGAGCATGTCGTCGCTGCGCCCGCTGTAGGTGTAGCTGCCGTCCTCGTTGCGCACGTATTTGTCGCCACTGCGCGTCCAGACGCCTTGGAAGGTTTCGCAGGTTTTTTCGCGATTGCCCCAGTACATCAGCGCCGCACTTGGGCCCTGGATGAACAGATCGCCAATTTCGCCTTCGGCCACAGGCTGACCGTCGTCACCGCGCAGGGACAGTTCGTAGCCGGGCACCGGCCAGCCGGTGGTGCCGTAGCGCACCCGGCGTGGGAGGTTGGACAAATAAATGTGCAGCATCTCGGTGGAACCAATGCCGTCCACAATGTCCACGCCAAAGTGCGCCTTGAAGCGCTGGCCCAGCTCGCTGGGAAGCGCCTCGCCAGCAGAAGACACCAGGCGCAGGCGGGTCTCGTCTTTGGCGGGCAAGGCTGGAGAAGCCAGCATGCCAGCAAAGCCGGTGGGCGCACCAAAAAACACCGTAGGCTGGACCCCGCCAACCTGGCCGAGCCAGCGCTTGAACACCGCGTCAGGCGTGGGCCGCTCGGCCATCAGCACCGTGGTGGCACCCACGCTCATCGGAAAGCTCAGGCCGTTGCCCAGGCCGTAGGCAAAGAATAACTTGGCAGCAGAGAAGCACACGTCTTGCGCGTTCAGTTCCAGCACCTTTTGGCCGTAGAGCGTGGCCGTCCAATAGGGGTTGATCTGGCTGTGCACCGTGGCCTTGGGCCGACCGGTGGAGCCGGAAGAAAACAACCAAAAGCCAGGATCGTCCGCGCCGGTGGCTGCACATGCGGACAAGGGCGCGTGGGCGGCCAAAAAGTCGTCCAGCGCCAGCACGCCTGCGGGCAGCGGGCCTTGCGGCGCAGACACCACGATCTGCCGCACCTCATGGCCGCCGCTGGCCTGTGCCTGCGCCATGGCCTGCTGCAACACGGGCAGCAGCGCCTGCGACACCAGTGCCACCTGCGAGCGGCTTTTTTGCAGCATATAGGCGTAGTCGTCCACCGTGAGCAAGGTGTTGACCGCCACCGGCACGATGCCTGCGTACATGGCGCCCAAAAAGGTGCTGGGCCAGTCATTGCAGTCGTGCATGAGCAGCAGCACGCGCTCTTCGCGGTGCACGCCACAGCCGCGCAAGGCACCCGCTACGCCGCGGATGCGATCGGCCAGCGCGCCGTAGCTCAGGCTGCCCAGGTCGTCTACAAAGGCCAGCTTTTCGGGGCGCTGCGCATTGCAGTCCAGCAGGTACTGGGCGAAATTGAAGTGGGCGCTCTCGGGGCCCATGGTGCTGGTGTTTGGCATGGCGCTTTTTCCTTAGACCGTGGCTGCTGCGTCGCTGGGGCGCAGCAGGTTCAGCACGCTGGTGCTGGCTTGCACCGCGCTGCGGCGGTGGTAAAAGCCCAGGGCGCGCAAGCCGCCCAGCTCTTCGCCGCCACCGGCGCGGCCCGGGCCGCCGTGCAGGGATTGGGGCATCACGTTGCCGTGGCCGGTTTGGGAAGCAGCCACGTCGGGCGAGATGCTGTGCACCCGGCCATGGCTGTCGGCCAGCGCCAGCGCCGCGTCGGCCAAAGCCTGCGGGTCGCTGCCATAAATAGACGCCACCAGCGAGCCCTGGCCGCGGCGGATCAGCTCCAGCGCGTGCGCGCTGCTGCGGTAGGGCAGCAAGGTGGCCACCGGACCAAACACTTCCATGGCGTGCACCGCGTCAGCGCCGTCGGCATTGCGGGCGCCCAAGAGCGTGGGCGCTACGCAGCAAGCAACGGCCGGGTCGGCGTCTACCAGCGGGGTGTTGGAGCCGTCATACAAGGTGTCGGCCTGGGTTTGCAGTTGCTGCAGGCCCTGGCGCACCGAAGTCATCTGCGCCCGGTTGACCAGCGCGCCCATGCGCACCGTCTCGTTGCGCGGGTTGCCCACGGTGGTGGCGGCCAGGCGCGCACCGATGGCCTGGGCGGCGGCGTCATACAGGGCTTCGGGCACAAAGACGCGGCGAATGGCGGTGCACTTTTGGCCTGACTTGACCGTCATCTCGCGCGCCACTTCTTTGACCAACAGGCCAAAGGCGGCGCTGCTGGCGTCCTCACCCGGCAACAAATAGGCCGAGTTCAGGCTGTCGGCCTCGATATTCACCCGCACCGAGCGCTGGGACACGGCAGCGTGCAGGCGCACCTGGTGGGCGGTTTCGGCTGAGCCGGTAAACGACATCACGTCCAGCGGCTGCAGCGCATCCAACAAGCCCGCAGAGCTGCCACAGACGATGGACAGTGCGCCGGGCGGGAAGATGCCGGCGTTGACCACGTCTTGCACCATGCGCTGGGTCAGCCAGGCGGTGGCGGTGCCGGGCTTGACGATCACCGGCACGCCCGAGAGCAGCGCGGGCGCCGCTTTTTCCCACAGGCCCCACGACGGAAAGTTAAACGCATTGATCAAGAGCGCCACGCCGCGTGTGGGCACCAGCACGTGCTGGGACTGGAACAGCGGGTCTTTGCCCAAGCGCACCATGTCGGCGTCTACCAGATGGTGGCGCTCGCCCAGCGATTCGCCGAGTTTGGCGTAGGTGCCCAGGGTAAATATGCCGCCATCAATGTCCACTGCCGAGTCGTTCTTCACCGTGCCGCTGTTGGCTGTGGCGATTTCGTAGTAAGCGTCGCGGTTGGCTTGCAGCACTTTGACGGCGGCGCCCAGCAAGGCGGCGCGTTCGCGGTAGTTCAGGGCGCGCAGCGCGGCGCCGCCGGTGTCGCGGGCAAAGGCAAAGCCTGCGGCCAAGTCCAGACCGGTGGCGTCCACCCGCACCAGGGGCGTGCCCAAGACCGGATCCACCAGCGTGCTGCCCGCGCCGGTGCCATGCGACCACTGGCCGCCAAAGTAGTTAGGGAGAAGTTCGGTCATGGTGCGGTCTTTAAAGTTCGAGGGAATGGATCAACGGGTGAAGGCGATTTCGCCTTCGGGCAGCAAATACAGCACCAGGGCGCGGCCCTGGCTCACGGTGGGGCTGTGGGCGGAACCGGGTGGGCAAACCATCCAGCCAGCAGGGTGGCCGTCAAACAAGGCGTCACCTTCAAGGGGCATGACCAGGTCAATTTCGCCCAAGGGGTGGGTGTGATGCGGGCCGGCGATGTTTTCCATGTCCACCACATCCACCGAGAAGCGCTGCAAATCGTCAGCCGCCTTGAAGATGCGGCCATAACGGATGCCGCCGCCTTCTCGGTTGCACAACCAGCCTTCGGCTACGCCGCGCTGGCAATCGGCTTGCAGCGCCGCAAAGCTGCTGCTGCCCACGCCGTGTTCGGCGTTGAGCCAGTCGGCCAACTCGGCGTTGAGCGCCTTGCCGGCCAAGGGAGCGCACAACTGCGCCAGGTGGCTGCGAAATTCGGCAATAGAAGAAGTAAAAGGCATGTGCGCTTGTCCGTTTGGCTTGTGGTTTTTGACAGAATGAATTATTCTGCACACGAAAGATAAAGCGAACCCAACACCATGTCAAGCACTATATTGCATACATCAGGGTTAACACCTAGCGAAATTTCGGATGCGGAGCTGGCGCTGCCGCCCGCCAAACACCCCTTTCTGGTCGCCTGGGGGGGGCGCGTGGGCGCATTGCGTTCACGCCGGGGCATGACGCGCAAGGCGCTGGCCCTGGCCGCCGATGTGTCCGAGCGCCATCTGGCCAATATGGAATACGGCCTGGGCAATGCGTCGGTGCTGGTGCTGCTGCAGGTGGCCAGCGCCCTGCAATGCACGGTGAGCGAGCTCATTGGCGACGTCACCACCTCGTCGCCCGAGTGGCTGATGATCCGGGAAATGCTGGAGCAGCGCGACGACGCCACCTTGCAAAAAGTGCGCGTGGCCATTGGCGAACTGCTGGGCACGGGCGGCGGCAACGCCACCCTGAGCCCGCGCGTGGCACTGATTGGTTTGCGCGGCGCGGGCAAGTCCACACTGGGCAAAATGCTGGCGCAAGACCTGGGCTTTCCCTTTGTGGAGCTGAGCCAAGAGATCGAAAAATTTGCCGGCTGCAGCGTGGCCGAAATCCAGGCCCTGTATGGCGTGAGCGCCTACCGCCGCTACGAGCGCCGCGCGCTGGAAGAGAGCATTCAAATCTACCCCGAGGCGGTGATTGCCACGCCCGGCGGCTTGGTGTCTGACCCGGCGAGCTTTAACCTGCTGCTGGCGCACTGCACCACGGTGTGGCTGCAGGCCGAGCCTGAAGACCATATGCACCGCGTGATTGCCCAGGGCGATATGCGCCCCATGGCGGCGAGCAAAGAGGCGATGGAAGACCTCAAGGGCATTTTGACGGGCCGCGCGCCGTTCTATTCCAAGGCGCAGCTCAGCGTGAACACCAGCGCGCAGCCGCTGGACGCCACCTTTGAATTGCTGCGCCAAACGGTGCGCCAAGGGCTGCACATACAGGCCTGAAAAGCAGGCCTGAAAAAAAGATGCAAAAAAAATGCTTGACCTTGGTTTGAAACATGCACTATCATGCGTCATCGTTAAAAAGTGCATTTTTATGCACATCCTTTAGGAGCATCGCATGTCAGCATTGAATACCGTCAGTTACGAAACCCAACCCGCTAATTACAAGCACTGGAAACTCAGCTTCGACGGCGCTGTTGCCACGCTCAAAGCCGACTTTGACGAAAACGCCGGCCTGCGCCCTGGCTACAAACTCAAACTCAACAGCTACGACCTGGGCGTGGACATTGAGCTGAACGACGCCATCCAGCGCATCCGCTTTGAACACCCCGAAGTGCGCACCGTGGTGGTGACCAGCGCCAAAGACAAGGTGTTTTGCTC
>CANGHQ010000156.1 GCA_947453585.1 Burkholderiales bacterium
ACGGTTTTTTCTCGTCACCCATGGCGCGCTGCAGGTCGCGGCGGGTCATGTCTAGGCCCAGCGTGTAGGCGTAAACATGCTCCAGCGCCTTGTCCACCGGAATATTGCGCCCGCCCTTGCCCAATGCGGCCACCAGTTCGGCCTCGTAGTGGTAGTTCTTGGTGAGCGTGGGATAGGGGTGGTCGGCCACGGTGCCGGTGGCCACGTTCTGAATCGCATCGGTAGGTTTTTGGAAGAAAAACGGTGGCTCACGCGTCGGGTCCGAGCCCATTTCGCGGGCGTGTGCCGCGTAGTTGCGGCCAATGCAGTACACGCGGCGCACCGGGTACATCTCGTCCGACCCGACGATGGGGATATAAACCGCAGGCACCGCAAACGGGGTTTTGACGCCGGTTTGCGAAATGCCCGGCGTGGCGCAACCCAGCAGGGCCCCGGCAGTCATCAAACCGCCTGATTGCAAGAGACTTCGTTTTGAAACATCGGCCATGGGCTGCATCCTTTTGAAAATTGGGGAATAGCGTTGCACGTGCTCAGGCCGCAATTGATGCGCGTCCTGAGGCGGCGCCATCGTACTTCAGGCTTCGGGCGCATCTGCAAAGCCCCCCTGGCGCCCTGCAATTTCCAATGCCGGTTACAAACACCTATTGCCTGACCGGCACCCACAACATTGTCCCCATGGAACGCATTCCTCTTTTTCCTCTTTCCCACGGCGTTTTTCCCGATGGCGTGCTGCGCCTGCAGATTTTTGAGGTGCGCTACCTGGACTTGATCCGGCGCTGCCACCGCGAAAACACGCCCTTTGGCGTGGCCTGGCTGGCGCAAGGCAATGAAGTGGCGGTGCCCGGCCAAATTCCCCGCCTTCACCCCATGGGCACGCTGGCCCACATCGAAGACCTGCAGACGGTGCAAGCCGCGCTCTTGCGGGTGCGCTGCGTGGGCGGTCGGCGCTTCAAACTAGGCGCCATCGAGGCCGGACCATTTGGCGTGTGGTACGGCGAGGTCGAATACCTGCCCGAAGACCTGCCCGTCGCCATTCCGCCAGACCTGCAGCCCCTGGCCAATCGCCTGGGCAAAGGCATCGCCCAAGCCCAATCAGACCAGTTGCTAGACCAATTGCCCCTGCAAGCGCCCTACCGTCTTGACGAATGCGGCTGGGTCGCCAACCGCTGGGCCGAACTGCTGCCGCTGTCGGCGGAAGAGAAACTGGCGCTGCTGGCGGAGGCGGATCCGTTGGCGCGGCTGGAGCAGGTGGGGCAGTACCTGGGGACGGGGTCGGGGGATTGAAGTAGCGCAGGCGGCTTTGGGGGCATCTTCCGACCCGAAGCGGTCGTTGCTAACTCGCTAGTCACCAGCATTAACCGACCCTTCAGCCCTTTGCTGCACTTGCATCTGCTCAAGCGGAATAAGGGACATGGTTCCCCGCGGAAACGTAAAATTTGCATTCAACAATTGGTAGCAATCTTCATGAATTTTTTTGAACCGCAACTGCTGTTATCGCTCAGTCTTTTTGCATTCGTCACATCGATCACACCAGGACCCAACAACATGATGCTGCTGGCGTCGGGTGTGAATTTTGGCTTTACGGCATCCCTTCGTCATTTGGTCGGCATCAGCGGTGGATTTCTGATCATGTTGCTGGCTGTGGGACTTGGACTGGGACAGGTATTTATTGAGTATCCAGTCGCGCATGAGGCCATGAAGTGGGCGGGTGCTTTGTACATGATTTACTTGGCTTGGCGCATCGCACAAAGTGGCAAACCTGATTCAAGGGACACAACGATCTCGGACCTTGGGCCTATGGGTTTTTGGTCGGCGGCGGCATTTCAGTGGATCAACCCCAAGGCGTGGGTGATGGCAGTGGGCTATTTCAGCACCTATGTACCATCTGGAGGGGGCTTCGCCTACGTTGCAATGGCATCCTTCATATTTGCGGGCATCAACTTGCCTGCGTGTGGAGTTTGGGCGTTAATGGGCCAGCATCTGCGCC
Source organism: Burkholderiales bacterium (assembly GCA_947453585.1). Taxonomy (GTDB): domain Bacteria; phylum Pseudomonadota; class Gammaproteobacteria; order Burkholderiales; family Burkholderiaceae_C; genus Allorhodoferax. The sequence goes on from CANGHQ010000156.1 coordinate 1,988, forward strand.
GTTTTTTGACTGATGATCTCTATTTCAAGATGTTTAATTTGACGATGGCAGGACTGCTTGTGGCCTCAATCATTCCCGCTTTTATTTCGCCAAGTTCGAGCTGAATACCAAATTGGCCCGGCAGTAATCGCTCCCTCGGCAATGACGGCAACTGGCCCTTCGCAGTCGCGATCCGCAGTCGCGATCCGCAGTGCCCAAATAAGCCCACGCAAAACAGTCACCCCTTCCCCGCCCCCGCATCCAGCCCTTTAAGAAAAGCCATCTTCTCCGCAATCTTCCCCTCCAGCCCGCGCGGCACGGGTTGGTACCAGGCGGGCTCCTTCATGCCGTCGGGAAGGTAGCTTTCTCCGGCCGCGTAAGCGTGGGGTTCGTCATGGGCGTAGCGATATTCGTGGCCGTAGCCCAGTTCTTTCATGAGTTTGGTGGGGGCGTTGCGCAGGTGCACCGGCACTTCGCGGCTTTTGTCGGTTTTGACAAAGGCGCGGGCTTTGTTGAACGCGTTGTAGCCAGCGTTGCTTTTGGCGGCCACGGCCAAGTAGACCACGGCCTGGCCCAGGGCGAGTTCGCCCTCGGGCGAGCCCAGGCGCTCAAAGGTGAGCGCGGCGTCGTTGGCGATTTGCATGGCGCGCGGGTCGGCCAAGCCAATGTCTTCCCAGGCCATGCGCACAATGCGGCGCGACAGGTATTTGGGATCGGCGCCGCCGTCCAACATGCGGCACAGCCAGTACAGCGCCGCGTCGGGGCTGGAGCCACGCACCGATTTGTGCAGGGCCGAAATCTGGTCGTAAAAATTGTCGCCGCCTTTGTCAAAGCGCTTGGCGTTGATGGCCAGGGCGTTTTCGATAAAGGCTGCGTCAATGTGGCTGATGCCCGCCGCGCCCGCTGCCGTGTTGCACTGCTCCAGCAGATTGAGCAGGCGCCGGGCGTCGCCGTCGGCATAACCCACCAGGGTCGAGATGGCGCGCTCATCAAACTGCAAATGGCCCAGCACCTTTTCTTGCGCCCGCGCCAGCAAAAGGCGCAACTCGTCGTCGGTGAGCGACTTGAGCACATAGACCTGCGCGCGCGACAACAGGGCCGAATTCACCTCAAACGACGGGTTCTCGGTGGTGGCGCCAATCAGCGTGACCAGGCCCGACTCGGCATAGGGCAAGAGCGCGTCTTGCTGCGATTTGTTGAATCGGTGGATTTCGTCCACAAACAAAATCGTGTGCTGGCCCTGCGCCAGATGGGCCTGGGCCTGCTCCATGGCCGCGCGTATGTCTTTGACGCCCGAGAACACCGCCGACAGGGCGATGAACTGGCATTCAAAACTTTGCGCTGTCAGGCGCGCCAGCGTGGTTTTACCCACGCCGGGCGGGCCCCACAAAATCATGGAATGCGGCTTGCCCGAGGCAAAGGCGAGCTGCAGCGGCTTGCCCGGGCCCAGTAAATCGTTTTGGCCTATCACCTCGGCCAAGGTGCGCGGGCGCAGCGCTTCGGCCAAGGGCGGGGTGGGTTTGGACTGAAAAAGGTCGGTCATGCAATGGGCGGGCAAAAAGGTGCCCCAGTGTAGGGGCCGCCGGGCGCGGGTCAGCGTGCAGGCCCGCCGCGTCAGGGCAAGGCCAGCGCTTTCAAAAACTCCAGGCTTCGCGCTGCCATGTCCTGCGGCACGTCCATGTGCGAGGCTCGGCTCTCCAGGTACACGCTTTGCGGGTGGGGCGGCAACTGGTTAAACACGTACTGGGCGCCATTGCCCCAGCGGGTAATGCCGTCTTGGGTGGTGCCGGCATAAAACACCGGTATCGCCTTGCGCACGCGCTTGGCTGAAACGGCCATATTGGCCAAGCCCTCGGGTTCGTAATACGACAAATAAACCGTCGGCGTGACCACCAATTGGCGGCGGCGGTTGCCGCTGTTGAAGTCGGTGAACTCAAAATCGTGCACATCGCCCTGCCCGGCTTGCACCAGCGCGCGGGCCTTTTGCACCGTCGTGGCCGTGTCACCGTTGCGAAACTGAAATTCAGGCACATGGCCGGGCGCATAGACCATCAAGGCATCGACATCGCCATGGCTGGCCGCATAAGCCAGCGCCGCGTTGGCGCCCAGGCTGTGACCGGCCAACACCACATGGGCAAAACCCTGGCCGCGCAGCCGGGCCACTTCGTTGTGAATCTCCAACAAGGCCTTCGGGTAATCCACGTCGTACGAACGGTCGCGCCCCCAGGCCATGGCGGGTGACACCACGTGATAGCCCGCAGCCTGCAATTCGGCTGCCAGAGGCCCGGGCGGGCGGCCCCATTTGCCATGCAAGGCGATGATGGCGGTAGACGGTGGTTCGGCCCCGGCGCCACCGGCCCACGCCCACAAAAGACCAAAAATGGCCAGGCAACGGGCGAATCGGCGCAGCATAAACCGGTGTTTTATTGGCGCACCACGTCCACGCCAGCGGGCGGCTTGAACGCAAAGCTGCCCGCATCGAGCGCAGCATTGGCCTCAAAGCCGCTGAACTGCAAGACCGAGCGCTGGCCAAAGCTGTCCAAAATTTCCAGCGTGGCCAGCACGCCGCCTTTAAATCCTACGCGCACGCTTTGCAGGCTGCCGTCTTTGGAGCGCGGTTTGGCCAGCAGCCATTCCTGGCCGTCGGCGCTGGGGGCGTCGCGCAGTTCATATTCGGCTTGCAGCGCCTTGAGGTCGGGCGCGGCGGCAATCAAGGCGGCTGGGGTGGAACCCAGGGCTGCGGCTTGGTTGCGCGCTGTCACCTGGGCCAGGTCCACGTCGTAGAGCCACAGGGTTTGCCCGTCGGCCACGATGCTTTGCTCAAACGGCTTTTTGTAAATGAATTTGAAGCGGTTGGGCCGGGCAAACTCAAAGCTGCCGCTTGAGACCTTGGCGCGCACCGCCTGGCCGTCTTTGGCCGGGGCGCTCACGGTTTGGGTAAAGCTGGCGCGGCCGCTTTTGACGTTTTTGACAAAGGCGTCCAGGCTGTCCAGGCCACCGGCTTGCGCCACGCTGGCCACCAGCGCCGCAGCCAGTGCCCAGGCAGTTTTGCGAAAAATAGGGTTCATTTGCATCATTCGGCGCGCGCGGGCACCAAGATGTCGCGCTGGCCGCTGCCGCTCATGGCGCTTACCAGGCCGGCTTTTTCCATGTCTTCCACCAGACGCGCGGCGCGGTTGTAGCCAATTTTCAGGTGGCGCTGCACCAGCGAGATGCTGGCCTTGCGGTTTTTCAGCACCACTTCTACGGCCTGGTCGTACAGCGCGTCTTTTTCGCCGCCTACGTCGCCAAAGGTGCCGTCGCCGTCGTCACCGTCCGTGGTGCCACCTTCTAGCAGTCCTTCCACGTAATTGGGCTCGCCGCCCTGC
>CANGHQ010000157.1 GCA_947453585.1 Burkholderiales bacterium
CACCCCATGAAAACCCTGGACCTGGCCCCACTGCCCAGCGCATCCGAACGCGAAACGCCCTGGCGTGACCGCGTGGAAGCGCTGGTGGACCGCTGGATGACCAGCGACGCGCTCTACCGCTGGAGCGTGGCCAACCCGCTGACGCGCTGGGTCACCCGCATTCGGGCCCGCAAGGTGTTTGACCTGATGGCCGGCTTTGTCTATTCGCAGGTTTTGCTGGCCTGTGTGCGCCTGCGCATTCTGGAAACCGTGGCCGAGCGCCCGCGCACCCTGGATGAACTCGCGCAAGCCACGCAGTTGCCTGCAGCCGGTTTGCAGCGCCTGCTGCAATCGGCCTTGGCGCTGGGCTTGCTCGAGCTGCGCAGCCGGGGCCGCTTTGGCCTGGGTCCGCTGGGCGCGCCGGTGGCTGGCCACGCGGGCATTCGCGCCATGATCGAGCACCACGCCGTGCTTTACCAAGACATGCAAGACCCGGTAGCCATGCTGGCCGCCTCGGGGCAGGCCGGCGAAATGGCGCAGTACTGGCCTTATGCGCTGGACGATGCCGACAAAGCCCAGCTTGCCGCCGACGCGCTGCAAGCCGAAAAATACGCACGCTATTCCAACCTGATGTCGGCCTCGCAGCCCTTTGTGGTGGACGAGATTTTGGCCAGCTACCGCTTCGATGCGCACCAGCAAGTGCTCGACGTGGGCGGCGGCCAGGGCACCTTTTTGTCGCGCTTGGCACGCCACGCGCCGCAGCTCGCGCTTACCCTTTTTGATCTGCCCGAAGTGGCTACGCTGGCCCGTGCCAACTTTGCGCGCCAAGGTTTGTCGGGCCGCTCTAGCGCAGTGGGGGGGAGCTTTTTGCAAGACCCGCTGCCCCAGGGTGCAGACCTGGTCACGCTGATCCGCGTGGCGCATGACCACCCGGACGCTGACGTGCGCACCGTGCTGGCCGCCATTTATGCCGCGCTGCCCGTGGGCGGCACCTTGCTGCTGGCCGAGCCCATGGCGCAAGAGGCCGGTGATGCGCCCTTGGGCGACGCCTACTTTCACTTTTACCTGCTGGCCATGGGCGCCGGGCGCCTGCGCACCGCCAGCGAGCTGATGGCCATGATGGCGCAGGCCGGTTTCACCCACATTGAAACCGTGCCCAACGCCATGCCCTTGCAAACCCAGATTCTGGTGGGGCGCAAGTCGCGGGCGGTCAGTGCATCCGCGTCCACTGCCTTTCATTAAGCGCAGCCACCCACCATGCACGCCCAGGCCATCGTCTTCCAAAACCCGCAGTCGCTGCATTTGCGCGCGCTGGCTTTGCCTGAGCTCGGCGCTGCCGACGTGGAAGTGGAAGTCGAATACACCGGCATCAGCACCGGCACCGAGCGCCTGTTGTGGAACGGCACCATGCCCGCTTTCCCGGGTATGGGCTACCCGCTGGTGCCCGGCTACGAGACCGTGGGCCGCGTGGTGCGCGCAGGCGACGACGCAAGCCTCAAAGTAGGAACCCGCGTGTTTGTGCCTGGCTCGCAATGCTTTACCGACGCGCGCAACCTGTTTGGCGGATCGGCCTCGCGCCTGGTGGTGCCTGCTACCCGCGCCATGGCCATGGAAGCCTCTTTGGGCGAGCGCGGCGTGCTGTTTGCGCTGGCGGCTACCGCCTATCACGCCACTTCCGCCGCAGGCACGCAGCAGCCCGACTTGATCATTGGCCACGGCGTGCTGGGTCGCATGATCGCCCGCCTGGCCGTAGTGGCTGGCGCCCAGCCCGTGGTGTGGGAAACCAACCCCGAGCGCCGCAGCGGCGCCCAAGGCTACGAGGTGATCGACCCAGCTACTGATACCCGGCGCAACTACCGCTGCATCTGCGATGTCAGTGGCGCAGCCGGTTTGCTCGACGAGCTGATTGGCCGCCTGGCGCCCGGCGGCGAGGTGGTGCTGGCGGGCTTTTACGAAGCGCCCCTGTCCTTTGTTTTTCCGCCGGCCTTTATGCGCGAGGCGCGCATCCGCGTGGCTGCGCAATGGGCGCCGCAAGACCTGGTGGATGTGATTGCCCTGGCTGGCTCGGGGCGCTTGTCGCTCGACGGCCTGGTGACGCACCAAAGCGCTGCCACCCAGGCTGACGCCGCCTACCGCACTGCGTTTGACGACGCCGACTGTTTGAAGATGGTTCTGGACTGGAGACAAACCCAATGAGCACAAGCACGATTCCCGCAGCAGCCCCGCTGAACTTTATGCGCGATATTTTGCGCACCGAGGCTGCGCAAGAGCCCGCGCCTGTGGCCACCGGCGCCGTGACCAAAGAGACGCAAATCATTGCCATCTATGGCAAGGGCGGCATTGGCAAAAGCTTCACGCTGGCCAACCTGAGCTACATGATGGCGCAGCAGGGCAAAAAAGTGCTGCTCATTGGCTGCGACCCCAAGAGCGACACCACCAGCTTGCTGTTTGGCGGACGCGCTTGCCCCACCATTATTGAGACCTCGTCCAAGAAAAAACTCGCTGGTGAAGCCGTGGCCATTGGCGACGTGTGCTTCAAGCGCGATGGCGTCTACGCCATGGAACTCGGTGGCCCCGAAGTCGGGCGCGGCTGCGGCGGGCGCGGCATCATCCACGGCTTTGAGCTGCTCGAAAAACTCGGTTTTCACGAGTGGGGTTTTGACTACGTGCTGCTCGACTTTTTGGGCGACGTGGTGTGCGGCGGCTTTGGCCTGCCGATTGCCCGCGACATGTGCCAAAAAGTGATTGTGGTGGCCAGCAACGATTTGCAGTCTTTGTACGTGGCCAACAACGTGTGCTCGGCGGTGGAATATTTCCGCAAGCTCGGCGGCAATGTGGGCGTGGCCGGCATGGTGATCAATCGCGACGACGGCACCGGCGAAGCCGCTGCCTTTGCCCAGCACGTGGGCATTCCGGTCTTGTCCACCATTCCCGCCAACGAAGACATTCGCCGCAAGAGCGCCAGCTACGAAATCATTGGCCGTCCCGACTCCGTGTGGGGCCCCATGTTTGCCGAGCTGGCCGAAAACGTGGGCACCTCGACACCGGTGCGGCCCAAGCCCATGACACAAGACGCGCTCTTGGGTCTGTTCTCGGCTGCGTCCGTAGGCCGAGACGTGGTGCTTGAGCCCGCCACCCAGTTCGACATGTGCGGCAAGACCGAAAACACCAAGCCCACGCTTGAAGTCGTGTACGACGAAGTCTGAGCGGAACACCGTCCCCATGAACAAGACCATTCCCATCGCTGTTGCCACTACGGCTCCCGTCGCTGCGCCTAGCACCGCGATTGAGGGCGATGGCATGGGCTGCCACGCCGGTGGCGAAAAAATGCTGGCTGCAGCCAATGCCTCGGGCAAATCCGAGGTGCTGGCGCAGTACGCCAAAGACTATCCCGCCAAGCCCAACGCCGGCCCGCACGACCAGCCGCAAAGCATGTGCCCGGCCTTTGGCGCGCTGCGCGTAGGTCTGCGCATGCGCCGCACCGCCACCATTTTGTCGGGCTCGGCCTGCTGCGTGTACGGCCTCACCTTCACCTCGCATTTCTATGGCGCGCGGCGCAGCGTGGGTTATGTGCCCTTCAATTCTGAGTCGCTGGTTACGGGCAAGCTGTTCGAGGACATCCGCGAATCGGTCTACCAAGAGGCTGACCCGGCCAAGTACGACGCAATTGTCATCATCAATTTGTGCGTGCCCACCGCCAGCGGCGTGCCGCTGCAGCTGCTGCCCAAAGACATCAACGGCGTGCGCATCATCGGCATTGACGTGCCCGGCTTTGGCGTGCCCACGCACGCCGAGGCCAAGGACGTGCTGGCTGGTGCGATGCTGAAATACGCCCGCGAAGAAATCATGGCCGGGCCGGTGCAGGCGCCTCGCACGGGCCGTTCTGTGAAGCCGACCATCGCCTTGCTGGGCGAAATGTTTCCGGCCGACCCGGTCATCATTGGCCGCATGCTCGAGCCCATGGGCCTGGCTGCCGGTCCGGTGGTGCCCACGCGCGAATGGCGCGAGCTGTACGCCGCGCTCGACTGCACAGCGGTGGCCGCCATCCACCCGTTTTACACCGCCAGCGTGCGCGAGTTTGAAGCCGCCGGCCGGCCGGTTGTGGGTTCTGCGCCCGTGGGCCACGACGGCACTGAGGCCTGGTTGCAAGCCATTGGCAACGCCGCCAACGTGCCCCAGGCCAAGATTGACTTGGTCAAAAACATCATGCTGCCTGCGATCAAGGCGGGCCTGGCCAAAATGCAGATCAAGGGCCGCATTACGCTGAGCGGCTACGAAGGCTCGGAGCTGCTGGTGGGCCGCCTGCTGGTGGAAAGCGGCGCCGACCTGCGCTACGTGGGCACCGCCTGCCCGCGCACCGTCTGGAGCGACCCTGACCGCGAATGGCTGAAGGCGCGCGGCGTGCACGTGCAGTTCCGCGCATCCCTGGAGAACGACCTGGCCGCCATGCACGAATGGAAGCCCGACGTGGCCATTGGCACAACGCCCATCGTGCAAGCCGCCAAGGAACTCAGCATTCCGGCCCTGTATTTCACCAACCTCATTTCTGCCCGCCCCCTGATGGGCCCGGCAGGCGCCGGTTCGCTGGCCACAGTGATCAACGCCGCCATGGGCAACAAGGCGCGCTTTGACCAGATGCGCGAATTTTTTGGCAGCGCGGGCGCAGGCCACAGCGCCGGGGTGTGGGAAAGCGCCGCCGGCGTGCCGCAAGACCGTCCCGAGTTCAAGGCCGAGACGCGGCGCTTGCTGGAAAAGCAGGCCAAGAAACGCAAAGCCGAGGCCATGGTATGAACGCCACGCACGCACGTTTTGCTACCGCCGAGGTGCAGCCATGCTAGTGCTCGACCACGATCGCGCTGGCGGCTACTGGGGCGCGGTGTATGTGTTTACCGCCATCAAGGGCATGCAGGTGGTGATTGACGGCCCGGTGGGCTGCGAAAACCTGCCAGTCACCTCGGTGCTGCATTACACCGACGCGCTGCCGCCGCACGAGCTGCCGATTGTGGTGACGGGCCTGGCCGAAGAACAACTCGGGCGCGAAGGCACCGAGGGCTCCATGCGCCGGGCGCATGCCGCGCTCGACCCCGACCTGCCCGCCGTGGTGGTGACGGGCTCGATTGCCGAAATGATTGGCGGAGGTGTGACGCCCGAGGGCACCAACATCCAGCGCTTTTTGCCGCGCACGATTGACGAAGACCAGTGGCAGTGCGCCAACCGCGCCATGTTCTGGCTGTGGCAGCAATACGGCCTGCGCGATGTGCCCGCGCGCACCCCGTTTGCAGACCGCAAGCCCGGCGAAAAGCCGCGCGTCAACATCATTGGCCCGAGCTACGGCACCTTCAATTC
>CANGHQ010000158.1 GCA_947453585.1 Burkholderiales bacterium
GGCCGAATGGTCGGCCCGGGTCTGGCGGTATTCGTCTGACCAGTAACTGAACAACTGCCACTTGTACGTGCCTTTTTCAGGCATTGCGATCGGTGTTTTTTGCATATACGTCAGGGTTAGGAAAGCCAAGCAAGCAACTTGTTGATGTTGCTCACGCCTATCCATCACGCACCAGCCGCCAAGGCGGTTGACAGACGCTTCGAAAAATTTACAAAAAGATACAAAAAGGGCAAGTTTGGGCACTCAGGGCGGCCAAAGCCCGGGTTTTCGCGCCCTATAAGGTGCGTTTCGCGGGCTTATGGGTAAAATCCGCGCCTGTCTGCGCCAAGCTTGGGCGCATCCCGTTTTTGAAAGAACTCCCCATGTCCGCTCCCCACGCAGCTCCCCACGATAGCGCCAACGCCGCTCCCCCTGACGTGGTGGAAGAAATTGTGCCCATGATGCCCATCGTCTTGCCTATCGCTGGCGCCGTGCTTATGTTCTTGCTGGCCTTCATTGCGGTATCCATGGCCTAAGGGCCAGTGGATCACCATTGATTCCCTACTGGCTCGCACATTGACCGCCGCCGTGGTTGCTTTCCCGCTCCGTCTGGTCGCCTTGGGCGCGCTGCTTGGGGCCTTGCTGGCCGGGCCAACACTGGCCATGGCTGCCGAGGCCGCACCCGCCGCCTGCCCCGCGCTGCTGCAAAAAACCTTTAACCGCCTGCAAGACGACGCGCCCCAAAACCTGTGCCAGTACGCGGGCAAGGTGCTGCTGGTGGTCAACACCGCCAGCTACTGCGGCTTTACCCCGCAGTACGAAGGGCTGGAAAAGCTGTACGCCACCTACGGCGCGCAAGGTTTGGTGGTGCTGGGCTTTCCATCCAACGACTTTGGCCAGCAGGAACCGGGCAAGGGCAAGGACATTGCCGACTTTTGCTTTAACACCTATGGCGTGAAGTTTCCGATGTTCGAAAAATCAGTGGTGACCGGCAAAAATGCCAACCCGCTGTTTCTGGAACTGGCCAAGGCCGGTGGCGGCTCGCCACGCTGGAACTTCTACAAATACCTGGTCGGACGCGACGGCAAGCTGATCGACAGCTATTCGAGCATGACCGCCCCTGACAGCGCTTCGCTGCTCAGCGACGTGAAAAAGGCGCTGGCACAGCGCTGAGCTTCCCCGGGGCGGCCGTTCGCTTCGCCCCTCTCAACTTCCTCTGTATTTTTTGGCCGCGAGAGGCCCAGGCCTTGGGCTAAACCCAGCCCTGGCGCCACAAGGCCGGGTCGCGCAGCGCTCGCCAGTCCATGCGGATGACGGCCTTGGAAAACACGGCTTCCAGCTCCACCGCCTCGACGCCCTGCAAGGGCGGCTCGCAGGCGATGACTTTGGACACCAGAAAATGCTTGTTCTTGGCCACCGGCGCCACCGCCGACCATTTGCTCAAGAGCAGCTTTTTGGGTTGCAGCGGGTTCATGCCGGGGTCTGCGGGGCGGGCAGCGCGTGGGCCTGCAACTGGGCCAGGGTGACGACCGTCAACGCCTTGGCGTGGGTGGCTTCTAGGTGTACTGGCGGCGCCACACCAGCCGCCAAGGCTTCTTTCCAGCGCAGGGCGCACAGGCACCAGCGGTCGCCGGCTTGCAGGCCGGCAAAGCGGTATTCGGGGCGGGGCGTAGACAAATCGTTGCCCCGCTGGCGCGAATAGGCCAAAAACTCAGCCGTGACGCGGGCGCACACCACGTGCGTGCCCTGGTCGTGGTCATCGGTGTTGCAGCAGCCGTCGCGGAAAAAGCCGGTAAGCGGGTCAAAAGAGCAGGCCAGCAGCGCAGTGCCCAAAACGTTCAAAGCAGTCATAGAAAAAGTGCCCGTGTGCAGGCGGTCAAATATGCGGTGGGTGCCGGCGCCCGGCAGGAGGCGGCAAAATCAGGTGCGGCACAGCGTGCCATTGCCTGATACTGCCACAGGCGGCCCGGCCCCGGCCTTTGGCAGGGATTGACGCCGCCTTTGACCCCAGAAACCACCATGCAAGACCACCCGCCAATCGACTCCATTCCTGACCCCGCCCCTGCACCCTCTGCCCTGGTTGCGGCACTGGGCTACGGCGGCTTGCTGCCCTTTACCCTGCTGGCGCTGGCGGTGTGCTGGCCCGGGGGCGAAGGACGGGCTTTTTACGGTTTTGTGTTGCTGGCCTATGGCGCCACGATTGCCAGCTTTTTGGGCGCCATCCATTGGGGCCTGGCCATGCGCAGTGGCGCGCCCGAGCCCATTGCATTTTTGTGGGGCGTGGCGCCCAGTTTGGTGGCCTGGACGGCTTTGCTGCAGCCCACGCCCTGGGGTTTGCTGCTGCTGGCGGGCTTGCTGTTGCTGTGCTTTGGCGTAGACCGGCGGCTGTACGCGCGCCACCAGTTGCAGGGCTGGCTGCCCATGCGCCTGCGCCTGACCGTGGTTGCCTGCGCGAGTTGCCTGGCAGCGGCCTGGGGCTTGCTGCGATGAACCCGGTGCAAATCAATGCCGATGAGACCCAGCGCTGCGTGGTGAACAGCGAGCAGCTGGATTGGCTTGCATCGCCGCAATCCCAGGTGCAGCGGCGCTTGCTGGCGCGCGACGGGGGCGAGGTGGCGCGGGCCACCAGCATCGTGCGCTACGCGCCGGGCGCGCGCTTTACCGCGCACCTGCACGCGCTGGGTGAAGAAATTTTGGTGCTGGAAGGGACATTCAGCGATGAGCTGGGCGACTACGGGCCGGGCAGCTACCTCAAGAACCCGCCGGGCTCCAGCCACGCGCCTTTCTCGGTAGACGGCTGCACGCTGTTCGTCAAGCTGCGCCACCTGCAGCCGCAAGACAGCGAGCGGGTGGTGGTGGACACGCGGCGCGCACGCTGGCGCCAAGGCATGGTGGAGGGCCTGACGGTGCTGCCGCTCTCAGAATTTGGCACCACGCACACGGCGCTGGTGCGCTGGGCGCCGGGCACGTTTTTCAATCCGCACCGCCATTACGGGGGCGAAGAGATTTTTGTGGTCGAGGGCGTGTTTGAGGATGAGCACGGGCGCTACCCGCAGGGCTGCTGGATCCGCAGCCCGCACCTAAGCCATCACCAGCCTTTTAGCCGAGAGGGCTGCCTGATTCTGGTCAAGACGGGGCATTTGCTGGACGCTTGATGGACGCTTGAGGCGTCGGGCGGCGCCTTTCTTCAGCCCAGGTGCACCGTGTTGCCCTGTGGGTCAAAGGGGATCATGGCGCCGATCTGGCCGGCCTTGATCATCTCGACCATGCGCAGCAAGGGTGCTTCGGCGTCGGCGCTGCTGGGCGTTTGGCCCAAGGTGCCCGACATGGCAGACGCAAACATCACGCTCCAGGACTGGCCCAGCGCGCGCGACTCGTCGAGCAACTGCGCCATGCTCGACAGCTCGTTGGGGGCTTTGTCCACGCACATCAGGGGCACGAGTGCGCCGCCCTGGCCGGCCAAAAAGCGGCTGCGCTGTTCTGGCGTGCTGTCCGCTGGCAATTCGGCTTTGGCAAACACCAGCAGCAGGCGCTGGGGCTGGGTTTGTTGGCGGGCTGCAGACAGCAGCGCATTGAAGTTGGAAATCGTCATGGGGTACTTTCTAGGGCGGGCTGTTTGGGCTGGTAGGCCGTGTCAATCTCATTGAAAAGAGATTCGGACAAGGGGTCAAAAATGGGCTCGAAAGCGGGCTCGCAGCAATGGTCCGGATACGGCCCATCGCCGCTGTGGGAGGCTACCGACGCAGGAACAAACTGCCCGCTTTTCACGTCAAATACATGGACTTCGCCCTCTTCCATCACGTAGTGCCAGCCGTGCAAGGTCAGGGCCCGGGCCTCTACTTGCTCTCGCACCATGGGGTAGCCCATGAGGCGTTCGAGCTGCAAGACCACCGCGCGCTGCTCGCAGCGGCGCAAGGCCTCGGGCGTGACTTGCACTGGCAAGGCCGCTTCGCGGCCCAACTCCAGCCAGGCTTTGAGGTTTTTGGCCTGCGGCGCCTGCTCTTCGTACAAAGCGCGGATGCCGCCGCAGTGGCTGTGGCCACAGACCACGATGCGCGAGACCTTGAGGTTGAGCACCGCAAACTCAATCGCCGCCGAGGTGCCGTGGAAACCGGCTGAGCCGTCATAGGGCGGCACAAATGCGCCGACGTTGCGCACCATGAACAAGTCCCCGGGACCGGTGCCGGTGAGCAAATAGGGCACCAGGCGCGAGTCGGAGCAGCCGATGAACAAGATGCTGGGGTGCTGGCCGTCTTGCACCAAGTCTTCAAACTGCGCCTGCACGCCCGGAAAGGTGTGGTCATGGAAGCGGCGCAGCCGCTCAAGCAACAGGTCAGGCACAGCGCGCACAGGTGCTTCGGAATGCACCAGATCTATTGCACCAGCGGCGTGTCGGCTGCGTCCAGCGCCACGCCGACCACCACGGCCGCACCGGCCAGCAAGGCCAGGTACTGGCGCAGCGCGGCGACAAAGGTGTTTTGGCGCAGGGCCATGGCCACGGCGCCTTGCACCGAGGCAAAGCTTTGCGCCACGCCGCTCTGGCGTTGCAAGACCTCGACCACGTGCAAGCCAAAGCGGCTGTGCACCAATCGCGGCAGCACGCCCACATCGGTCTGGCCAAACAATTCCTTGGCGAACTCGGGCGCGCAGTCTGCTGCGCTCAACCAACCCAGGTCGCCGCCCTGGGCGCCGCTGGGGCAGTTGGACAAGGTGGACGCCGCCTTGCCAAAGGCGCTGTCGGCCTGGCTGCCGTCGTGGCAGCGCACGTCGAGCAGCGTGGTCTCGGCCCGCGAACGCAGCGCCGAAAGATCGACGCCCGGCGTCACCGCAAACAGGATGTGGCGCACCAGCACGCGCTCGCCGCTGCTGTACTGCGCCTGGTGCGCGGCGTGGTGCCTGCGGCAGGCATCTTCCGAGGGCTCGGGAATGATCAATTGCGCGTCCAGCAAGGCCTCGATGGCGCCAGAGGCGGCTTCGCTGAGCACGCCGTCAGGCGAAGAGGCGTCGTCCGAAGCCAGCAGGCCCTGGGCGACTGCGGCCTGGCGCAGCAACTCCGAGCAGGCGCGCTGGCGCACCTCGTCCACCGAGAGAACCGCGTCCTGCCCGTGCAAGGCCACGCCATTGATGCTGGCCACAGGGGCTTGAACCATGTCTGCGTACTGCATGGCGCGCTCCTTAGACGCCAGCGCCGGGGTGGCGCGGTGTGTTGTGGCCGGCGGGCAGATTCAGGCGGCGCGCGCGCACCACCTGGTAGGGGCGCACCAGGTAGGCCACGGTGCCAAAACCGCTCCAGACGTGCACCAGGCGGGTGAAGGGAAAGATGAAAAAGATGCTCATGCCCA
>CANGHQ010000159.1 GCA_947453585.1 Burkholderiales bacterium
CCAGTCCCGCCGACCTGGACATGGGCAGCTTCCAAAGCCTCATCCGCCTGGCCAACGAGCGCGGTCTGCTGCGCTCGGACTGGACGGCCTGGCGCAATTACCGCCAGGCCCGCACCGACAGCAGCCACACCTACGACGCCGCCAAGGCGGAGGCGGTATTCGCCGTTGCAGCCGACTTTTTGGCAGAAGCCCAGGCCCTGGCCGCCCAACTTCAGGCGCGCCAAACCCGCAACCATGATTAAACCCAGCGCGCCGCCCATTGCCCTGGACGCGCACAACTGGAGCATCGTGCAAAATATTTTGCAAAACCACTTGCCCCATACCGAGGTGTGGGCCTTTGGCTCCCGTGCACGGGGCACGCCCAAACCTTACTCCGACCTAGATTTAGCGCTGATCACCGGCCAAGCGCTACCACTGTCGAAGCTGGCGCATCTGAACGATGCCTTTGACACCTCGGACATGACAATCAAGGTCGATCTGGTGGACTGGGCGAGCACGGGCGAGAGCTTTCGATCCATCATTGCAAGGGACAAGGTGTTGATCCAAGCGGCAGCAAGCCCTAAAGTAAGCGCATGAAAATACAGGGGCCCCGCATGGACAGCGAAGAGCGCTTTGGCAGCTTCGCCGACTTTTATCCTTTTTATTTGGACGAGCACGCCAACCGCGTATCAAGGCGGCTGCACTTTGTAGGCACCACGATCGCGGCGCTGCTGCTCACGCTGGCGCTCACCGCGCAAATGCCGTGGCTGGTGCTGCTGGCGCTGGTTCAGGGTTATGCGTTTGCCTGGGTGGGGCATTTCTTTTTTGAGCACAACAAGCCGGCCACTTTCAAATACCTGCGCTACAGCCTGATGGGCGACTGGCGCATGTGGTTTGAGATTTTGACGGGCAAGATCAAGTTTTAGCCCGCGCGCTGGTGGCGCTGCGGCGGCGCCTTAGTCGAAGCGAAACTTCTTGTGGCAAGACTTGCAGCTATTGGTCACGTCCACCACGGCGGGCTTGATTTTTTCCAGGTCACCCGCTTGCGCCGCTTGGGCGAGCTGGGCGACCACCGCCTGGTATTGTTTTTGGGCCGCCTCAAATTCAGCGGCTTGTGACCATACCGCAGGCTTGGCGCGGGTAGGCGGGTAATTGCCATCCACCGTAAAAAAAGCCCAGGGCTTGGCGGAGAGTTTTTGCAGCTCGTCCACGTAGCCCACAAACGCTTGTTTGTCGTAGGCGTTGCGCTCGTTGGCCACCAGGCCGATGGGTTCCAGGGCGCGGTTCATTTGCTTGAACAGGGCTTTGCGCTTGGTCAGCAGCTGGTCGGGGTGGGTGTCTTTGACTTCGCGCACGCAGCCCGGCAGGGCGCTAGCCATCAAGAGACCCAAGACGAGCCAGGTAATCCGCTGCGCGTGTTTCATGCCGGCAGCTTTGCCGGCGCGGCAGCCCGGGTGCAGCGCGTGTCGCCGGCGCCTGGCATCTGCAAGCTCAGCGCCTGGGTGTCTTCAAAACTGATTCCGGTCGGGGGCACAAAGCCGAGCTGGCTGGCGTCCTTGCCAAAGCTGCCCCAGTCAAACTGGTTGTTGTGCAAAGTGCCTTCGAGCACGCCGCTGGCCGAACTGATCTTGACCCGCTCGGTACCGTGCAAATACAGCAAGGCAAAAGGCGCAGCCGCGCCGCTGCACTCGTAGCGCGCCAAAGTGCGGGGTGGCGGAATCAGGCTTTTGTTTTTGACAATATCGACCACGATGGAAGCCACCACGCCGACAAACACCAACGCCACAGCGCCATAAAACAAGATCAGCACCAAGCGCCAGCCCACAAAAGCGCGCAGGTCTGGAGGGGGCGCGGCTGGGTCGGGGCGCTCAGCGCTGTTCTGGGTGGCGGTGGGTTCGGTCATGCGGCATTATGGTTGCCGCCCTGGCCCGGCGGCCCCCGGCATCCGTAAACTTCGGTAAAGCCCGCGCAGGCCCAGCACTACAAAAAACGATCCAGAATTTTTTTGCTTTGCGCGTCCAGCGCCAGCTGGTCTGGCACCAGGTACTGGATGCCGTGGGCGTCGGCAATCAAGAGCGTGTTGTCGGCGCCCACGCGGCGGATGTCCTCGTCGCCGCGCAGCACAAATTCGCAGTCGCCCCGGTCCGTGGCCACCGTCCAGGTGCAGGGCGTGGAAAAGCTGCTGACGGAGGCAATTCGCGCAATTACCGGCATGAATTCGCGCCGGGCCAATTCTTGGCGCAGCAGGTCTTGCGCGGGCTGCGGGCATTGGCCTAAGTGCGGGACCCAGGCCACCTCGTGGCCGTTGGTATCGATGAGTGACACCCCCTCATCGGGCGCCTGGATCGGAAAGGCGCGCACGGGCGCCACGCCTTCAAAACGCTGGCCGTGAGCGGTAGTGAGCACCAACTTGCCAAAGAGGGTGAGCTCCAGGCTGAAAACATCAGCTGCGACGGGCGCGGCCGGGTTGGTCACAAGTGCGGTGTTCATCATTCGCTGCCTTCTGAGGCCAAGACCGGTTCGGCGTTGCGCGCCTGGGCTTGGTAGAGCTTGAAATACGCGCCCTCTTGGGCCATGAGCGCGTCGTGCGTGCCCTCTTCCACCACGCTGCCTCTGTCCAACACCACCAAGCGGTCGGCGCGGTGCAGCGTGGACAGGCGGTGGGCGATGGCGATGGTGGTGCGGCCTTTCACCAGGTTTTCCAGGGCTTTTTGGATTTCTTTTTCGGTCTCAGAGTCCACCGAGCTGGTGGCCTCATCAAGTATCAAGATGCGCGGGTCAATCAACAGCGCGCGGGCAATCGAGATACGTTGGCGCTCGCCACCCGACAGACCTTGTCCGCGTTCTCCCACCATGGAATCGTAGCCCTGGGGCAGGCGCAAGATGAACTCGTGCGCATGCGCGGCGCGGGCGGCGGCCACGATCTCGCTGCGGGTGGCCTCGGGCTTGCCGTAGGCAATGTTCTCGGCAATCGTGCCAAAAAACAAAAACGGCTCTTGTAGCACTAGGCCGATATTGCGCCGAAAGTCGGCAATCGCGTACTGTCGAATGTCCACACCATCGACCAATATGGCGCCCTCGGACACGTCGTAAAAGCGGCAAATCAGGTTGACCAGCGTGCTCTTGCCCGAGCCGCTGTGGCCGACCAGGCCAATCATTTCGCCCGGCGCGATTTTCAGATTAATACCGCGATTCACCGCCCGGTTGCCGTAGCGAAAGCCCACTTCGCGCAGCTCAATGCGCCCTTGCACCCGGTCCACTTTCAGCGGCGTTTGCGGCTCGGGCACGCTGGATACATGGTCAAGGATGTCAAAAATGCGCTTGGCCGCCGAGGCGGACTTTTGCGTCACCGACACGATGCGACTCATCGAATCAAGCCGGCCATAAAAGCGCCCGATGTAGGCAATGGCCGCGAGCAACATGCCCACCGTAATCTCGCCCTTGGACACCTGCCAGATGCCAAAGCCCCAGACCACCAGCAGGCCCATCTCGGTCAGCAGCGAAACGCTGGGCGAAAACAGCGACCAGATTTTGTTGATGCGGTCGTTGACCAGCAGGTTGTGGCGGTTGGCCTCGCGAAAGCGCCGGGCCTCGCGTTGCTCTTGCGCAAAAGCCTTGACCACGCGAATACCCGGAATGGTGTCGGCCAGCACATTGGTCACTTCACCCCAGACGCGGTCGATCTTCTCAAAACCGGTGCGCAGGCGGTAGCGAACAAAGTGGATCATCCACCCGATAAAAGGCAGCGGCACCAGGGTAATGAGCGCCAGATAAGGGTTCATCGAGAAAAGAATGACGGCGGTCATGACGATCATCACCACGTCGCTGGCAAAGTCGGTCAGGTGCAAGGACAAATACACCGCAATGCGGTCGCTCTCGCTGCCCACGCGCGACAGCAAATCGCCCGTGCGCTTGCCGCCAAAGTATTCGAGCGAGAGGCGCAGCAGGTGCTCGTAGGTGGTGGTGCGCAGATCGGCGGCAATGCGCTCAGACGCCAGCGCCAAGATATAGGTCTTGGCCCAGCTCAAGCCCCAGGCCAGAATGCCCGAACCCAGCAGGCCCGACAAATACCAGGCTACGGTGGACATCGGAATTTGCTGGCCGTTTTGGTAGGGAATCAGCACCTTGTCCACCAACGGAATCGTCAGATAAGGCGGCACCTGGCTGGCGGCGGTTCCCAGCAGCATGAGCACAAAACCCAGCAGCAACTGGCCCCGGTAGGGTTGGGCAAACTGCCACAGGCGCAGCAGCGTCCAGGTGGACGGTGGCGTGTGAACCACTTTGGTGCAAACCGGGCATTCTTCCTGGTCAGGCTCGAGGGGCGCCTTGCAGCTTGGGCACACGGCCTGCGCGGCTGGCGCCACCGGCTGGCCGCTCACAGAGCTGTTTTGCTGGGCCATGAACTGGTCCACCAAGCGCAGCGCCTGCAGGTTCTGGCCCAGGGTAAAACGCCAGCGCTGCAGCAATCCGTGGGCGTCCAGCAGTTCCAGGTGGCCCACGCCGGCATGGTCGTGGTGGCCCAGGGTCAGGTCGGCGCGGTAGAGCCAGTCTTGGGCTTCGCCGCCCTGGCTCAGGCTGATCAGGCGCTGGTTTGTGGCCAAAACCACCGAAGGCACAAAGTGCAGGCGCTCGTCCAGGTCAACCTCCAGGCAGGCACACACGTTCTCTTGGGGATGCAGGTGCGATTGGATCGCCCCGCGCCATGCGGCTGGAACTTCCCCAGCGGGCGCTGGCGCCGCAGATACTTCAAAGGTCATGTAGTTGAGTCACTATTTATTAAGAACCGACCCGCTTCAGGCGGCACTTCGGCATGGCGCGCAAGCCGCGCAACACCCCCACTATGCCTGAGACGGCCACCCCGCAATGCCAGGGCGCGGCCTTGAGCGAGAATACACAACGCACCATGAACCCCAACGGTGGACGCAAAACCCACCCCATTCCATGACGAGCCAGAAAAAAATAGACATATTGCGGGTGAATTACCTGCGCGGGCCCAACATCTGGACCTACAGACCGGTCATTGAAGCCTGGGTGGACATTGGGGAGCTGGAAGATTTTCCGTCCAACACCCTGCCCGGCTTTGTGGAACGGCTCACCACCTGGCTTCCCAGCCTGATTGAGCACGAATGCAGCCCCGGCGTACGCGGCGGCTTTCTGGAGCGCCTGCGCGAAGGCACCTGGGCGGCGCACATCCTGGAACACGTCTGCCTGGAGTTGCAAAACCTCTCGGGCTCGCGCACCGGTTTTGGCAAAGCGCGCCAGACCTCCAAGCGCGGCGTCTACAAAGTGGCTTTTCGCACCCGCCAAGAACAAGTGGGCCGCGCGGCCCTAGAAGCC
>CANGHQ010000160.1 GCA_947453585.1 Burkholderiales bacterium
CCAGCGGCCCAGAACTTTGATTACATCGTGGTGGGCGGCGGCGCCGCCGGCTGCGTGGTGGCCAGCCGCCTGAGCGAAGACCCGGGCGTCCGCGTCTGCCTGCTAGAGGCCGGCGGCCCCGACAACTCGGTGCTGATCCACGCGCCCATGGGTTTTGCGGTCAGCGCGCCGCTCAAAATCCACAACTGGAGCTACGAGACGGTGCCCCAGCCCGGCTTTAATGGCCGGCGTGGTTACCAACCGCGCGGCAAGGTGATGGGCGGCAGCACCTCGATTAACGCCATGGTTTACACCCGCGGCCACCGCGCGGACTACGACCACTGGGCCAGCCTGGGCAACCCCGGCTGGAGCTTTGACGAAGTGCTGCCCCTGTTCAAGCGCTCTGAACACAACCACTGCTTTGGCGCCACCGCCTACCGCGGCGCCGACGGCCCGCTGCAGGTCAGCTACCTGCGCAGCCCCAGCCCCCTGAACGAAGTGTTTTTTCAGGCCTGCGAACAAACCGGCCTGCCCCGCACGCCCGACTACAACGGCGAACAACAACTTGGCTGCGGCCCCACCCAGGCCATGCAGGCCAATGGCGAGCGCTGCAGCGCGGCCAAGGCCTTTATTACGCCCTACATGGGCCGCAGCAACCTGACCGTCATCACCCAGGCCCACACCGAGCGCGTGCTGATGGACGGCAAACGCGCCACCGGCGTGCAATACCTGCATAACGGCCAAACCTTGCAAGCGACCGCCACGCGCGAAGTGATTGTGAGCGCCGGGGCCTTTGGTTCACCGCAGTTGCTGATGCTCTCGGGCATCGGGCCGCAGTCGCAGTTACAAGCCCATGGCATTGCCACGGTGCACACGCTGCCCGGCGTGGGGCAAAACCTGCAAGACCACGTCACCACCGTGCTGATCCAGCGCAGCCCGCGCAAAGAGGCCGCGCTCGGCATCTCGCTGGCAGGCTTGGTGACGGTGGTCAAGTCAATTTTTGAGTGGCGCAACAAGCGCACCGGCTGGATCACGTCCAACGTGGCCGAGTCGCAAGGCTTTTTGAAAACCGAGCCCAGCATCGACAAGCCCGACATCCAGCTCGCCCTGTGCACCGGCATCGTGGACGACCACAACCGCAAAACCCACTTGGGCCATGGTTACACCCTGCACGTCACCCTGTGCCGCCCCAAGAGCCGGGGCAGCGTCACGCTGCAAAGCGCCAAATCGACCGACGCGCCGTTGATCGACGTGGGCTTTTTCACCCACCCCGACGACATAGCCACCCTGGTCAAGGGCACGCAAATCGGCATGGACATTCTGCAAGCCCGGCCGTTTGACGCCTACCGGGGCGAAATGCTTTACCCGGTGGAGCGCAACAACCCCCAGCAAATCGAAGCCTTTTTGCGCGACCACTCCGACACCGAATACCACCCCTGCGGCACCTGCAAAATGGGCCCGCACAGCGACCCCATGGCCGTGGTGGATGCGCAACTGCGGGTGCATGGCGTGCAAGGCCTGCGCGTGGTGGACACCTCCATCATGCCCACACTCACCGGCGGCAACACCACGGCGCCCACCATCATGATTGCGGAAAAAGCTGCTGAGATGATCCGCAGCGGCGCTTAAACGCGCGGCGCCTAGGGGACCAGCGGCCGCTGCCGCCAGGCCAGCGCCGCGCCCAGCCACAAGGCCAATGCCGACACCAGCAGGCCGCGCTCCAGGCCACCGGCGCCATCGGCAATCCAGCCCACCAACGTGGGGCCCACAATTTGCCCGGCGGCAAACACGACGGTGAAGGCGCTGATGCCGGTGGCCCAGGCCGAGGGCGGCAGGTTGTGGCGCACCAGCGCGGTGCTCGAGGCCACAATCGACAAAAACACGCCACCAAACAGCAGGCCCGAGACCACCACCACCGCAAAGCTCTGCGTCACCGCAGGCAGCAACACCGCCAGCCCCAGCAGCGCATTGAGCCGTGCCATGGCGCCGCCACCCTGTTGGCGGTTGAGCAGGCCCGCCCAAATGCGCGACGAGGCCACCACCGCCAGCCCCAGCAGGCCATAAAACACCGTCACCGCCGCCGCGCTGGCGCCCTGCGCACGCAGGAGCGCCACGGCAAAAGTCATGTAACCGATATAGCCCACGCCAAACATGCCATAGCCCGCCAGCGCAAAACCAAACACCCGCCAGCCAAACACCGCAGGTGCACCGGCATCTGACGCCAAAGTGCTTGCGGGCATCTGCTCCCACTGCGCCATCACCCGCGCGGGCCAGCGCAGCAAGGCGGTGGCGGCAAAACACAGCAGTGCCAAGGCCCACCAAGCAAAGCGCCAGTGGTGCGCCTGGTCAGCAAAGGCATCCAGCACCCAAGGCACCAAGAGCGCCGAGAGCGTAATCCCCATCCCGGTGCCGCCGTAGTACACGCCCAGCAACAAACCGGCGTGCGCCGGTGCGCGACTGCCCAGACGCGCGGCCAGCAAGCCCCCGGCCACAAACACCAGCGCGCTGGCCACCCCGGCCAGCAGGCGCTGCAGCAGCAAAACCGGCGCCTCGGTAAAAAAGCCGCACAAGCCCATGAACAGCGCCGCCAAGAGCGAGCCCGCCCACAGCAAAACCGTGGGGGAGACGCGGCGCATCAGCCCCGGCATGGCCAGCGCGCCGAGCAAATAGCCCACCGCGTTGGCCGTGTTCATTGCGCCGGCCAGGGTGTAGCTCCAGCCCAGATCGGCGCGCATGCCCGGCAGCAGCAAGCCGTAGGCAAAGCGCGTCACACCCAAGGAGACAGCCGCGCCCACCGACAGGGCCAAAGCAAGCCAAAATAGCGGACGCAGCGGTGAGGGCACAAAGGCTCCAAGCAAAGAAACAATCCGCGATTGTGCGCTGGCCCACCGCGCACCCCTGCTACGCAAACGACACTGCATTTCGCACACCTGCAAGCCCCATTTTTCTGAAAGCCCCCATGACCACTTTGTTCGACCCCCTGGCCCTTGGCCCCATCACCCTGGCCAACCGCGCTGTCATGGCGCCGCTCACCCGCAACCGCGCCCCCGGCGCCATCCCCACGGCGGCCATGGTCACTTACTACACCCAACGCGCCGACCCCAAAGACGGCGCCGGCCTGATCATTACCGAGGCCACGGCGATTAGCCACCAAGCCCAAGGCTATGCCGACGTGCCCGGCATCTGGAGCGACGCCCAGGTGCAAGCCTGGAAGCCGATTACCGCGTCCGTGCACGCGGCGGGCGGCAAGATCTTTATGCAGCTGTGGCACGTGGGGCGCGTTTCGCACGTGGACCTGCAGCCTGGCGGCCAAGCGCCCGTGGCGCCCTCGGCCCTCACCGCCAAGACCAAAACCGTGCTAATCACCGACGGTGTACCGCGTTTTGTGGCTACTTCCGAGCCGCGCGCCCTGCGTCTCGATGAGCTGCCCGGCATCGTGGCCGACTACCGCACCGCCGCGCGCAACGCCATGGCCGCCGGTTTTGACGGCGTGGAAGTGCACGCCGCCAACGGCTACCTGATCGACCAGTTTTTGCGCTCGGGCTCCAACCACCGCACCGACGCCTATGGCGGCAGCATCGAAAACCGCGCCCGCCTGCTGATGGAAGTCATGCAAGCCGTCTGCTCCGAGATTGGCGGCGCCCATGTGGCATTGCGCTTGTCGCCCGTGACCCCGGCCAATGACGCTGCAGACCCGCAACCGCAGCCACTATTCACCCACGTGGTGCAGCAGCTCGCGCCCTTGGGCCTGGCCTATGTGCACCTGATTGAAGGCTCCACCGGCGCCGAACGCGACTACCAGCAAGGCGACACGCCGTTTGACTACGCCGCCCTGCTGCAGGCTTACAAAGCCGCTGGCGGCCACGGCGCCTGGATGGTGAACAACGCCTATGACTTGCCCTTGGCCAACCACGCCTTGGCGCATGGCGCTGACTTGGTAGCTTTTGGCAAACCATTCATCGCCAACCCGGACCTGACCCGCCGCCTGCGCGAAGGCGTAGCGCTCAACCCGGCGGACCGCAACACCTTTTACGGCGGTGGGGCCCACGGTTACACCGACTACCCGACGCTAGGCCACTAAGGCAAGCGCCAGGCCGCCAGGCGCTGCAAAGGGCTTAAGGCCCCTTCCAGCGCTTAAGCAACAAGGCGTTGGCCATGACGCTGACCGAACTCAGCGCCATGGCACCACCGGCGAGCACCGGGTTCAGGTAGCCCAGCGCCGCCAGCGGAATGCCCGCCACGTTGTAGAAAAACGCCCAAAACAGGTTCTGCCGGATCTTGGCCACGGTGCGGCTGGAAATGTCCAGGGCCGCAGCCACCAGGCGCGGCTCACCGCGCATCAGGGTGATGCCCGCCGCGTGCATGGCCACATCGGTGCCGCCGCCGCCGATATTCGACATCGCCATACCCACATCGGCTGCCGCCAGCGCCGGGGCGTCGTTCACGCCGTCGCCCACCATGGCCACCGTGTAGTGCGCACTCGCGTCCCCCTTGAGCGCCGTGATCTTGGCCGCCTTGTCGCCGGGCAACACTTCGGCCAGCACCTCCGTGCTGCCGTGGCTGGCGTCCAGGCCCAGGCGGCGTGCCATGGCGCGGGCCGCGCCCCAGTTGTCGCCCGAGACCATCACCGTGCGAATGCCGCGCGCGCGCAATTGCGCAATCGCCTCTTTGGCGCCGGGCTTGGGCTCATCGGCAAAAGCCAGCAAAGCGCGCAGCGTCCAGACGCCGTCTTGCTGCTGCGCCAGCGCTGACACGCTGGCGCCCTCGGTCTCAAGCGCACGCGCCTGGGTGGCAAACGCGGCGCCCGCAGGCGTGGCCAGTGCGGGCTGGGCTTGCAGCTCCTGCATCCAGCGCAGGCTGCCCAGAGCGTAGTGCCGGCCGTCCACCAAGCCTTCGGTGCCACGCCCGGCCACACCTCGTGCATCGGCCAAAGGTAGCAGCGCCAAGCCTTGGGCGCTGGCGCGCTCCACCACCGCGTGCGCCAGCGGGTGCTCGCTGCCGCTTTGCAGGCTGGCGCAGATTTGCAACAGCGCTGCGTCCATGGTGGCCGGGGCTGGTGCCACGCTGGCGTCGGGCGCCAGCAGCGCCTTGAGCTGGGGCCGGCCTACGGTCAGGGTGCCGGTCTTGTCAAAGGCCACCACGTTCACCTTGTGCGCCAGCTCCAGCGCCTGCGCGTCTTTGATCAAAATGCCGTACTTGGCCGCCACCCCCGTGCCCGCCATGATGGCCACGGGCGTGGCCAGCCCCAGCGCGCAAGGGCAGGCAATCACCAGCACCGCCACGGCGCGGATC
>CANGHQ010000161.1 GCA_947453585.1 Burkholderiales bacterium
GACGACTGGCGCAAGGTGGTCAACAAAGACCCTGAGGGCATGCGCTCGCGCGAGAAGTATTTCTGGCAGTCGCTCATTGGCGTGCTGGCCGCGCTGTACCTGGTGTTCAGCATTTCCGAGATCTCGAACGCGCGCGTGCTGGAGCTGTTTTACAACTGGGTGCGCTCGGGCTTTGACGTCAACCTGCCGCCCAAGGCCGGTTTGCTCTTGCCCTTCTTCAAAGAAATCAGCTACCCGCTGGGCGTGTTGGGTTTTGTGGTGCTGACCTACCTGGTGATTGTGGGCTCAAGCAACGCAGTCAACCTGACCGACGGCCTGGACGGCCTGGCCATCATGCCGGTGGTGATGGTGGCGTCCGCCCTGGGCGTGTTTGCCTATGTGACCGGCAGCGTGATTTTTTCCAAGTACCTGTTCTTGCCCCACATTCCGGGCGCAGGCGAGCTGCTGGTGTTTTGCGCGGCCATGGCCGGCGCCGGCCTGGCGTTCTTGTGGTTCAACACCCACCCGGCGCAGGTGTTCATGGGCGACGTGGGCGCGCTGGCGCTGGGCGCTGCGCTGGGTACGGTGGCCATCATCGTGCGCCAGGAAATTGTGCTGGCCATCATGGGCGGCGTGTTTGTGGTTGAAGCGCTGTCTGTGATGGCGCAGGTGATGTATTTCAAGTACACGCGCAAGCGTTTTGGCGAAGGCCGCCGCCTGCTAAAGATGGCGCCCTTGCACCACCATTTCGAGAAGCTGGGTTGGAAAGAAACGCAGGTGGTCGTGCGTTTCTGGATCATCACCATGCTGCTGTGCCTGGTCGGCCTGTCAACCTTGAAGTTGCGCTGATGGAACACACGCTGCACGGTCAACACATCATGGTCTTGGGCCTGGGCGCCTCGGGCCTGGCCATGGCGCGCTGGTGCGCGGGCCAGGGCGCGCAAGTGACCGTGCTGGACAACCGCGCCGCGCCGCCCCAGGCCGCCGCGCTGGCCGCATCTGTGCCCACCGCCCGGCTGGTACATGGCGAATTTGACGCTAGCTGGATCGAAGGCAGCGACGTGCGCGCCGTGTTTGTAAGCCCGGGCCTGGCACCGCATCAAACCGCGCCCCTGCTGAATGCCGCGCGGGCGCTGGGCCTGTGGGTGGGCGGCGAACTCAGCCTGTTTGACCATGCGCTCAAGGCCCTTAAGACCAGCCAAAACTACCACCCCGCCGTGCTGGCCGTAACCGGCACCAACGGCAAAACCACCGTGACCGCCTTGACCGGCGAGCTGGTGCGCGCTGCAGGCAAAACCGTGGCCGTGGCCGGCAATATCGGACCCACGCTGCTCGACACGCTGGCGCAAGTGCTGGCCGACGCCGCATTGCCGCAGGTCTGGGTGCTTGAGCTGTCGAGCTTTCAGCTCGACGCCGCCGAAGGCTTTGATCCCACCGCTGCTACCGTACTCAATATCAGCCAAGACCACCTGGACTGGCACCCGGATGTGGCGCATTACGCCGCCGCCAAGGCCCGCATCTTTGGCGCCAATACGCTGATGGTGCTCAACCGCGACGACGATGCGGTGATGGCCATGTTGCCCGAACCGGTGCGCGTCAAACAGCGCCTGGTGGAGCGCGCGCACATCACTTTTGGGCTGACCCAGCCGCAGCGGCCGGGCGACTACGGGCTGGAGGACGCCGGCGGAATGGTTTGGCTGGTGCGCGCTCAGGATGCGGACGAAACCCTCAAGCGCCTGCGCAACGGTGAATTCGCCGACCTACCGGAGCTTCACATCCAGCGCCTGCTGCCCATGGAGGCGCTGCGCATCCGCGGCCGCCACAACGCCAGCAATGCGCAAGCCGCCCTGGCCCTGGCCAGCGCCGCCGATTGCGCACTGGGCCCCATGCTGTTTGGCCTGCGCGAATACCGGGGCGAGCCGCACCGGGTGCAGCACATCGGCACCGTGAACAGTGTGGAATTTTTTGACGACAGCAAAGGCACCAACGTGGGTGCCACGGTGGCGGCCCTCAATGGCCTGGGCGAAGACCGCTGCTTGGTGCTGATTTTGGGCGGCGAGGGTAAAGGCCAAGACTTCCAGCCACTGGCCGCACCGGTGCGCCGCTTTGTGCGCGCCGTGGTGCTGATCGGTCGCGACGCAGCGCTGATCCGCCAGGCCTTGACGGATACCGGCGTGGCGCTCTTGGACGCCGAATCGATGGAGCGCGCGGTGGCCCTGGCCAACGCGCAAGCGCATGCGGGCGACGCGGTGTTGATGTCGCCGGCCTGCGCCAGCTTTGACATGTTTCGCGATTACGCGCACCGCGCCGAGGTGTTTTGCGACGCCGTAGCCGAACTGGCC
Source organism: Burkholderiales bacterium (assembly GCA_947453585.1). Lineage (GTDB taxonomy): Bacteria > Pseudomonadota > Gammaproteobacteria > Burkholderiales > Burkholderiaceae_C > Allorhodoferax. Next base: position 2,322 of record CANGHQ010000161.1, read on the forward strand.
CTGGCCCAAGGCACCGTGATGGAGATGGCCGCATGAGCGCCGCCCAAGCCCTGTGGAGCCGCTGGTTCAAGCCGACTGCCGCCGAGAGCGACGCGCTGCCGGTGCGCCTGGGTCGGCGCGCGAGCTACCAAACCGCCGCCAGCGCCAGCCAGGCCAGCAGCTATGACCACGCCTTTTTGGCGGTCGTTTTGATCTTGGTGGTGTGGGGCGCGGTGATGGTTTATTCCGCCACCATCGCCATGCCGGACAACCCGCGCTTTGCCAACTACACGCACAACTACTTTTTGGTGCGCCATGTGGCATCGATTGCGGCGGCGGTCATCGCGGCGGTGATCGCGTTTCAGGTGCCGCTGGAAAAATGGGAACGCATTGCGCCCATGCTGTTCATCGCTTCGCTCGTCTTGCTGCTGGCGGTGCTGCTGCCCTTTATTGGCAAGGGCGTCAATGGCGCACGGCGCTGGATCTCGCTGGGCGTGACCAACTTCCAGCCCTCCGAGCTGGCCAAGTTTTCGGCTGTGCTGTATGCGGCCGGTTACATGGTGCGCAAGATCGAACTCAAAGAAGATTTCGTCAAAGCGGTCTGGCCCATGGCTGCGGCCGTGGGCATCATGGGCAGCTTGCTGCTGGCCGAGCCCGACATGGGCGCCTTCATGGTGATTGCCGTGATTGCCATGGGCATCTTGTTTTTGGGTGGCGTCAATGCCCGCATGTTCTTTTTGATCTCCAGCGTGCTGGTGGGCGCGTTTGCGCTCATGATCGCCTTTAACGACTACCGCCGCGCGCGCATTTTTGCCTACCTCGACCCCTGGACCGAGCACAACGCGCTGGGCAAGGGCTACCAGCTCACCCACTCGCTGATTGCGATTGGCCGGGGCGAGATTTTCGGCGTCGGCCTGGGTGGCAGCGTGGAAAAGCTGCACTGGCTGCCCGAAGCCCACACCGACTTTTTGCTGGCCGTGATTGGCGAGGAATTTGGCCTGGTCGGCGTGCTGCTGCTATTGGGCCTGTTTTTGTGGCTCACCCGTCGGCTGATCCACATCGGCCGCCAGGCCGTGGCGCTGGACCGGGTGTTTGCCGGACTGGTGGCGCAGGGCGTGGGTATCTGGATGGGCTTTCAGGCCTTTATCAACATGGGCGTGAACCTGGGCGCGCTGCCCACCAAGGGCCTGACCCTGCCGCTCATGAGCTACGGCGGCTCGGCCATTTTGATCAACCTGATCGCCCTGGCCGTGGTGCTGCGGGTGGACTATGAAAACCGCCAGCTCATGCAAGGGGGCCGGGCATGACCGCCGTCGTCACCCAACGCACCGCCTTGGTCATGGCCGGGGGCACTGGCGGCCACATCTTTCCGGGTCTGGCCGTGGCCCAAGCCCTGCGCGAGCGCGGCTGGCGCGTGCATTGGCTGGGTGCACCCGACAGCATGGAAAGTCGCCTGGTGCCCGCGCGCGGCTTTGCGCTGGAAACCATCGCTTTCTCGGGCGTGCGGGGCAAAGGCCTCAAAACCCTGGCGCTGCTGCCCCTGCGTTTGGCGCGCGCACTCGTGCAAAGCGCGCAGGTAATGCGCCGCGTGCGGCCCGACGTGGTGTTGGGCTTTGGCGGCTACATCAGCCTGCCCGCAGGCCTGATGGCCGCAGCGTTGCGCATTTCGTTGGTACTGCACGAACAAAACTCGGTGGCCGGTGCCGCCAACCGCGTGCTGGCGCGCCTAGCAAAACGGGTGTTTTGCGCCTTTCCCGGCGCCTTGCCCTCGGGCCAGTATGTGGGCAACCCTTTGCGCGCCGAGTTCCTGAACCAGCCCGCGCCCGAGCAGCGCTTTGCCGGTCGTACTGGCCCCTTGCAGGTGCTGGTGGTCGGCGGCAGCCTGGGCGCGCGTGCCCTGAACACGGTGGTGCCGCAAGCGCTGGCCCTGATTCCCGCAGCGCAGCGCCCGGTGGTACTGCACCAAAGTGGCGAAAAGCAAATGGACGAGCTGCGCGCCAACTACACCGCCGCCGATGTCGAGGCCAGCTTGACGCCCTTTATCGACAACACCGCCCAGGCCTTTGCCGACGCCGACCTGGTGCTGTGCCGCGCGGGTGCCAGCACCGTGACCGAGATCGCCGCCGTGGGCGCCGCCGCCCTGTTCGTGCCCTTTCCGTTCGCAGTGGACGACCACCAGACCCACAACGCGCGCTTTCTGGTGGACCAAGGCGCGGGCACGCTGGTGGACCAAGCCGCGCTGACCCCCGAATTTCTGGCCGACTGGCTGCAGCGCTGCAACCGCACGCTGCTGCTGCAACACGCCCGCGCTGCCAAAGCAATGCAAAACATCCACGCCACCGATGCGCTGGTCGCCGCCTGCGAGGAGCTGGCCCCATGAAACACGCGATCCAACACATCCATTTCGTAGGCGTCGGCGGTTCGGGCATGTCCGGTATTGCCGAAATCTTGCACAACCTGGGCTACACCATTTCCGGCTCCGACTTGGCCGACAGCGCCACGCTGCGCCGCTTGGCCTCTTTGGGCATCCAGACGCATGTGGGCCACGACGCGGCACATGTGGCGCGGGCCGATGCGGTCGTCACCTCCACGGCAGTGCAGGCCAGCAACCCCGAAGTGCTGCGCGCGCGCGAACTGCACATCCCCGTGGTGCCGCGTGCACTGATGCTCGCCGAGCTGATGCGCCTCAAGCAAGGCATTGCCATTGCCGGCACCCATGGCAAAACCACCACCACCAGCCTGGTGGCCAGCGTGTTGGCGCAAGCCGGGCTGGACCCAACCTTTGTGATTGGCGGACGATTGAATAGCGCTGGCGCCAACGCACGCCTGGGTAGCGGCAACTACATCGTGGTTGAGGCCGATGAGTCTGACGCGTCTTTCCTGAACCTGTTGCCGGTGATGGCGGTGGTGACCAATATCGACGCCGACCACATGGAAACCTATGGCC
>CANGHQ010000162.1 GCA_947453585.1 Burkholderiales bacterium
CTCAAGAAAATTTTGCACGACAAGGGCATCAGCACCGCCGTGGGCGACGAAGGCGGCTTTGCCCCCAACGTGCCCAACCACGAAGCCGCCATCCAGATGATTCTGGAAGCCATCGACAAGGCCGGTTTTGTGGCGGGTGAGCAAATCGCCCTGGGCCTGGACTGCGCTGCGTCTGAGTTTTACAAAGACGGCAAGTACGAACTCTCCGGTGAAGGCCTGAGCCTGACCGCGCAGGAATGGACCGACATGATGGCCACCTGGGTAGACAAATACCCCATCATCAGCATCGAAGACGGCATGGCCGAAGGCGACTGGGACGGCTGGAAAATTCTGACCGACCGCCTGGGCAAAAAAGTGCAAATCGTGGGCGATGACCTGTTCGTCACCAACACCAAGATCCTGAAAGAGGGCATCGACAAAGGCATTGCCAATTCGATCCTCATCAAAATCAACCAGATCGGCACGCTGAGCGAAACCTTTGCCGCCATTGAGATGGCCAAGCGCGCCGGTTACACCGCCGTGATCAGCCACCGCTCGGGCGAGACCGAGGACACAACCATTGCCGACATTGCCGTGGGCATGAATGCCGGCCAGATCAAGACCGGGTCGCTCAGCCGCTCGGACCGCATCGCCAAGTACAACCAGTTGCTGCGCATCGAAGAAGACTTGGGCGAAGTGGCGGTGTACCCCGGACGCTCGGCGTTTTACAACCTTCGCTAACTACTGCGATGGGTCGCCGCTTCGTTCCTGCTGCGCTCTTGGTCCTGCTGCTGGTGCTGCAGGGCCAGCTTTGGTTTGGCCGCGGCAGCGTGCCCAACGTGGCCAAGCTGAACCAGGAACTGGCGGCGCAAAAGCGCAGCAACGCCCAGGCAGAACAAGCCAACGCCCGCATGGAAGCGGAAATCCGTGACCTGCGGGAAGGGCTGGAGATGGTGGAAGAAAAAGCCCGCTCCGAGTTGGGCATGGTCAAGCCCAATGAAATTTTTGTCCAGGTTGCCAAGTAAACCTGGGCGCCAAGCCGCTCAGTGCTGCTGCGGCCTACCCGCATGAAGATTGCGCTGCTGGGCGCCGAATGCACCGGAAAAACCGCGCTGGCGCAGTCTCTGGCCGCTGCCCTGCAAGCGCGTGGCCAAAGCGCCCATTGCGCCCCCGAGGTGCTGCGCGAATGGTGCGACCAGCACGACCGCACCCCCCAAGCCTTTGAACAAATCGCCATTGCACACGCACAGGCCCAACGCGTGCTGCAAGCACCGGCCTGCGACGTTTTGCTGGCGGACACCACGCCGCTGATGACGGCCATCTACAGCGACATCGTGTTTGGTGACCCTTCGCTGTACCCGTTTGCCTTGGCGCACCACGCCGTCTATTACCTGACGATACTCACAGGACTGGACCTGCCCTGGGTGGCCGACGGCATTCAGCGGGATGGCCCGGCCATGCAGCGCCGGGTGGACGCCCGCTTGCGCGAGGTCTTGCAGGGCAACGGCCTGCGTTACAGCGTGGTCTACGGCCAAGGGGCGCAGCGCAGCGCCTGCGCCCTGGCCGCACTCGACCAATGCGCCCAGCAGGCCGCCAATGGCCCTGCCCGCCCCGAGCCGGGCCAAGCGCGCTGGCAATGGGTTTGCGACAAATGCTCGGACGCGCAGTGCGAGCACCAGCTCTTTAGCCGCCTGCTGACAAACCCGCCGACGCCCGCAACCTAACCATTGCGGCGTGGTGCCGCCCGAGCGTCATTAATGCGGCGTATCGCCGCCTTCGATCTGCTGCGTAGGCGGCACAAACAGGCGCGCAGTGTCCACCGGGTCAAAGTGGTATTGCACGCCGCAAAACTCACAGGCCACCTCGATATTGGGGCGCTCTTGCAGGATGCTGTAGGCCTCGTCGGCGCCCAGGCCCACAATCATGCGGGCGACGCGCTCGCGACTGCAACTGCAAGCAAAGCGCGGCGCTACCTCGCCCACCAGAGGCTCAAAGCGGGTCAGGGTTTCTTCCCAGAACAGGCGGCGCAGAACGGTTTCCACGTCCAGGGACAGCAACTCTTCGCGCTTGAGGCTGCTGGCCAAAATGGAGATGCGGTTGTAGTGCTCGTTCAGGCCAATCTGGTCTTCGTTGTCCTTGCTCACCAGGCTGCCCGACAAATTGCCTTCGCCTTGCACCGGCAGGCGCTGGATCAGCAGACCAGCGGCCACGTGTTCATCGGCGGCCAGCACCAGGGTGGTGTCGAGCTGCTCGCTTTGCAGCATGTAGTGCTCCAGCACCGCCTTGAGCTTGTCGATGGGCTTGCCGTGGTCGTCAAACAGCGGCACCACGCCCTGGTAGGGCTGCTGGCCCGGAAATTTGGTTTGCGGATCCAGCGTAATGGCGCAGCGGCCCTGGTTGTTTACATTGACCATCTGGCTGAGCGTGGCGCCGTCTGGCACGGGCTGCAGCACGGTGGCGGTGGCGCGCAGCTCCAGGCTGGACTGCACTTCCACCACGGCGAGCTTGACTGGGCCGTCGCCCATGATTTGCAGCACCAGCGCGCCGTCAAACTTGATGCTCGACTGCATCAGCACGCCCGCAGCCACCATCTCGCCCAGCATCTCGCGCACCGGGACGGCATAGGCGCCGTGCTCGCTATTGGACGCACGCCGGCGCAAGATCTCGGTCCAGGTGTCGGTAAGCCGCACCACAATGCCGCGCACCGGCAGGCCGTCAAAAATAAACTTGTGCAATTCAGACACGCACTACTCCGAAAAAGCCAGGCGCAGCGCCCGGCGGTGGTGGTCGCACAGGACCAAAGATGGGGGGACGTGGCTTTCAGTTCAGGCGATCTTGTGCAGATCCGACTTGAAGCGCTGCGCGTTGGCGACGTAGTGCTTGGCGCTCAGGCGCAAAACCTCCATTTGCTCGGGGGTCAGGCTACGCACCACTTTGGCCGGGCTGCCAATAATCATGGAGCCGTCCGGGAATTCTTTGCCTTCGGTTACCAGTGAACCCGCGCCTACCAGGCAGTTTTTGCCGATTTTTGCGCCGTTCAGAACGATGGCGCCGATGCCGATGAGCGACTCGTCACCAATGGTGCAGCCGTGCAGCATGACCTTGTGGCCCACGGTGACGTGTTTGCCCACGCGCAAGGGCTGGCCCACGTCGGCGTGCAAGACGCTGCCGTCCTGGATGTTGCTGCCTTCGCCAATTGTGATGCTCTCGGTGTCACCCCGGATAACCACGCCAAACCAGATGCTGGTGTGGGCGGCCAAATCGACCCGGCCCATGACCTGGGCGCTGTCAGCGACCCAGGCCGATTCGGCGAGGGTGGGAGAAACCTGTTCTAACTCGTAAATTGCCATGGACTGACCTCTTGGAACGCGGTGTTGCGTGCCTAGAATTGTAGGGATGGAACTCAGAGACCGCGCCTTGGGCGCTTTTTGCCTGGCGCAGCCCCACGACAAGGTCGCTGCCGTGCAGGCACTGTGGCTGGCGTCTGCCAGTTTGACGTGCGACTGCAATCGTATTTTTGCCGCGCCACCGTCGCCAGGACGACCACCCCAGCCACTGCTGGTGGCGCCAGCTTTGGTGCCCCGGCGCTCGCCATTTACGCCCGCAGGCCACGCGGCGCTCATGCATTCAATAGCGCACATCGAGTTCAACGCCATCAACCTGGCGCTTGATGCCGTCTGGCGCTTTGCGGGCATGCCCGAGGCCTATTACCGCGACTGGCTGCGCGTGGCCGCCGAAGAAGCCAAGCACTTTGCGCTTTTGCAAGCGCATTTGCAAAGCCTGGGCTACACCTATGGCGACTTCACCGCGCACGACGGCCTTTGGACCATGTGCGAAGCAACGCAGGACGACGTGCTGGCCCGCATGGCGCTGGTGCCGCGCACCCTGGAAGCCCGGGGCCTGGACGCCACACCGCTGATCCAGGCCAAGCTGCGCAAGGTGGCCACGCCCGCAGCGCTGGCGGCGGTGGATATTCTGGACACCATCCTGGCCGAAGAAGTGGGCCACGTCGCCATTGGGAACCACTGGTTCCAATGGCTGTGCCAGCGCGACGGTGTGGATGGCGCGGCCTTTTACCCCGAAGCTGCGCTGCGCTACCGCGCGCCCAGCCTGAAGCCGCCCTTTAACCTAGTGGCGCGCCGGGCCGCCGGTTTTACGGCAGCAGAGATCGCGGCGCTGCCGCAGTAAAACGCGCTTTTTTGCGTTCAGGCGCTAGGTCTTGGCGCATTCGCAGCGGCCAGCGCTTGCGCCATACCAGGCCACAGGTCGGCCTCGGGCAGCGCGGCCAGCAAACCGGTGCGCTGCAAGATGTCCAGCGGCTGGTGCGACACCCCGGCCAGAATCAGCCGCACCTGGCGCGCCCGGCAGACTGTGACCAGGCTGTGCAAGGCGTCCGCACCGGTGGAGTCCATGTAAATCACGTTTTTCAGGTCCAGTACCAGGGCGTTTTGGGGCAAGTGCGATTCCAGGTCTTCGAGCAGCTGCACCGCCCCAAAAAACAGAGCGCCGTACAGGCGGTAGGCGCGCACGGCGGGTGTATCCAGCACGCGTTCGCTGCGCGTGAGGCTGGAGATGCGGTAGATAAAGGTCAGGCAGGCGCCCAGCAGCCCCACTTCCACGGCCACCGTTAAATCGACCAACACGGTCAAGAAAAACACCGCCAGCAAGGTGCTGCGGTAAGGCAAGCGAAATTGCTTCAAATGGGCAAAGGCCCGCCAGTCGCCCATATTCCAGGCAACGAACATCAAAATTGCTGACAAGGCGGGCAGCGGAATGTGAAAGGCCAGGGGCGCGGCCACCAAAATCACTACCAGCAGCGTCAACGAATGCACCATGCCGGCCACCGGGCTGGTGCCACCGCTTTTTACATTGGTCACGGTGCGGGCAATGGTGCCGGTGGCTGGCATGCCGCCAAAAAACGGCGTCACCAGATTGGCAATGCCCTGGGCCATCAGTTCCTGGTTGGGATCGTGCCGGTCACCGATCATGCCGTCGGCCACGCGCGCGCACAGCAAAGACTCAATCGCACCCAGCAAGGCAAGGGTAAAGGCTGGCATCAACAAAAGCCGCGCGGTAGCCCATTCAAACTCGGGCCAAACCCAGGCAGGCAAGGACGAAGGAATGCCGCCAAAACGCGTGCCAATCGTCTGCACCGGCAGCGCAAAAAGAGCGGTCAGCAGCGTCGCCACCACCAGCACCACCACTGCGCCCGGGATGCTGCTGAGTTTGCCCGTCGGCCAGTCGTGCGCGCGCAAAAGCCGCGGCAA
>CANGHQ010000163.1 GCA_947453585.1 Burkholderiales bacterium
CGCAGTGTTGGGGTGAAGGGCATTGACGAAGATGACTACAAGATCGCTCGGGACGCACTTGTGTCGGTCGGGCGGGCCATCAAAGGACGTGGGCGCGGAGGCTCCTTGGCGCGTTCCAATGGCGAAGAAAGGCCCGACTTCGCATTGGTGCCAAAGGATGTGATTCCAGTCTTACGGGCCAATGGCGCCACCAAAACATCCCCGCTAAAGCCGATCATGCCCAGCGCTGATGCAAATGGTGAGGCGCACGTAGTCGCCTATCGCCACGCCGACCGCCGAAAGAACAACCCCGACGTGGGCTTGGTGACCGAAGCCAGCGACCCCGAACAGCCCAAGACCCGCCACGCCTATGACCCGCACCTAGACCCTGCCCTGCAATTTGATTCAGCTCGCGCCAGAGCAGAGCAAATGATCGAGGACGCCCTGGCTGGGGATGACCCTGCTGCCATGCGCCAAGCATTGGAGGCGCTGCGCCGCATGAGCGCGCCCTACTTGCAATGGGCTGGCAAGGCCGAGCGCACCAGTTTTGAAGTAGACACGGTGAGCTTGCACGTGCATGAACGCATAGACGCCATCAGCATCCTGAGCGCTGTGGCAAAGCGCCAACGTAAAAAAAACGACCGATCAGCAACCACTGGCTTACAGCCGGGCTTGTTTGAGGCGCCTTTTGAGAGCCTGCCTCTACGCTCGGCGGTAGACTTTTACAAGCACGACAGGGGCTGGGCTAACCGGCTGGTGGCGGGCGACAGCCTGCTGGTGATGAACAGCCTGCTGCAAAAAGAAGGCACGGCCGGACAGGTGCAGATGATTTACATCGACCCGCCTTATGGCATCAAGTACGGCAGCAACTTTCAGCCCTTCACCAACAAGCGCGACGTGAAAGACCGCTCAGACGCCGACCTGGCGCAAGAGCCCGAGACGATCAAGGCGTTTCGCGACACCTGGGAGTTAGGCATTCACTCCTACCTGACGTATTTACGCGATCGAATGCTGCTGGCGAAGGATTTGCTTAGTGAGACGGGCAGTGTGTTTGTGCAGATATCGGATGAGAATTTGCACTTAGTACGACAGCTGTGTGATGAAATTTTTGGTAATTGTAATTTTTGCCGACAAATTTCGGTAACTAAAACCGCTGGCTTTGGGGCGACTCTTTTACCGGTAACACAAGACTACGTCGTTTGGTATGCCAAGAATTTAAAGGTCGTGAAATTTCACCAGCTTTACGGAGACAAGGTTCCAGGGATTGGTGGGGATGAAGCGCTAATTGACTTTGGGAACTACAAGAAAATTGATCGCGAAGGCAATCGCTATCGCATCGACAACTTAACCGGCCAAAACACAAATACCGAAAGCTGCCTCTTCACTTACGACTTCCGAGGCAGAAAATACACCACCCCCAGCACACGTCAGTGGAAGACAACCCGTCGAGGACTCGAAAGAGCATCAAATGCTAATCGCCTTGAATCCACAGGTGACGGAATCTACTATCGCCGTCGCCTGGAAGATTTTGCAGCGCGCGCAGTTACTGACAAATGGGGGGATACCGGTTCGGGTGGATTCGGTGACGATAAGGTCTACGTTGTGCAGACCGGTGCGAAAGTCATCGAGCGCTGCATGCTAATGACCACCGACCCCGGAGACCTCGTTCTCGACCCAACCTGCGGCAGCGGCACCACCGCCTATGTCGCCGAAAAGTGGGGCCGCCGCTGGATCACCTGCGACACCTCGCGTGTGGCCGTCACGCTGGCTAAGCAGAGGCTGATGACGGCCAGCTTTGACTACTTTGCACTGCGCTACCCGCATGAAGGTCTAAAGGGCGGCTTCATTTACAAGACGGTGCCGCACGTCACACTCAAAAGCATTGCAAACAACCCCGAGATTGACGCAATCTACGACCGACTGCACCCAGGCATAGCCGCTGCGCTGGCCGAATTAAATACATGCCTGGCCGCGGAACCCCCGAAGACGCCCTTCACCGTAACCGAGGGTGCCCGCAAGGGACAACAATTGGCCCTGGGCAAAAAAGACATGGCCCTACTTGAATGGGAAGTGCCATTTGACTTCCCCGAGGAATGGTCGGCCAGCCGCAGTAAGGCCGGAGCCCCCACCGGTGCATTGGCAACTGCGTTTAAGGCATTTCATATGGCCCGCCTAAAAATGCAGGTCGAGATGGACCGCAGCATCGCTGCCCAGGCAGAAAGTGAGACGCTGTATGACCAGCCCGAAAAGGCCAAGAACAAGCTGCGCGTGACCGGTCCTTTCACGGTGGAGGCCGTGCCCTTCCCAACCGTGCTTAGCCTGCAAGAACACGCGGTGCATGCACCAACCCCGCAAGAGGCGGACTTGGCTGTCGCCCGCACCGGCATCACCAGCCAGCAGCACCATTGGCGCGACGAATTGCTAAAAACAGGTATTCGCGGCAAGGGTGGTCAGATGTTGCGTTTTGCCGAGCTGGAGGTGCTGCCCGGCACCATTTGCCTGCACGCCAGCGGCCACCTGGATACGGGCGAGCGCGTGGTGATCAGCTTTGGGCCCGAGCATGGTGCGTTAGAACCAAGGCAAGTTGACCCTGCCCTGGGTGAAGCGCAAACCCTGCGACCGTCTGCCAAATACGTGATTTTTTGCGCTTTCAACTTTGACCCAGAAGCTGCCAAAGACATTGACGAGACGAAGTGGCCTGGGGTGACGCTGCTCAAGGCGCAAATGAACACCGACCTGCTGACCGAAGATTTGAAAAAGGCCCGCGCCAGCAATCAGAGCTTTTGGCTCATGGGCCAGCCCGACGTGCAATTGAAGCACCTTACTGCCGGCCACTGGCAGGTGGAGGTCGGCGGATTTGACTACTTTGACACCGTCAAAGGTGAGCTGGTTTCGGGCGGCAAGCGCAATATTGCGGCTTGGTCGCTAGATACGGACTACGACGGGCGAAGCTTGTTTCCGCACCAGTTTTTCTTTCCGATGGCGGGCAAGGATGAAGGCTGGATGAAGCTCAAAAAGGATATTCGAGCCGAACTGGACGAAGATTTACTGAAACACTTTGTCGGCACCGTATCGCTGCCGTTTGAAGAAGGCGTAAACAAAACCATCGCAATAAAAATTGTGGATGACCGAGGCATTGAGTCGCTTAAGGTCATGAAGCTGGTGGCTACCAGCGCCACGGTTTGAGGTGGAGCAATATGCCAGGCCCGCAATCCCTCATCATTAATTCGGCCTTTGTCGAGCCACAGCAGCATTGGGCGGAGAACACCGATCGCACCCTTCGCCTAGAGCCAGAACGCCGCCCGGCGGGCTACGAAATCATCGACACCCGCGAAAACACGCGCCGCCAGGTGGCTATTCCACTGGTGGACGATATTCGCCAGCGCGTGGGGCAGTGGCGCGCAGCGCAGTGGCCGGGCGCTACGGCCGTGACTTTGGAGTTGCTCACCCATTGGTGGGACTTGGAAAACGTGTCCCGCCGCCAATACCCGTTTTACTTTTGCCAGCTTGAAGCGATTGAAACGCTAATTTGGATGCAGGAAGCACAAGCCGAGTACCGCCAAGGCATCCACGTACAGGGCGACGGCGGCGCGTTTGAGCGGGTCTGCAACAAGATGGCCACCGGTAGCGGAAAAACCACGGTGATGGCGATGATCATCACCTGGCAAGTGCTCAATGCGCTGGCCTACCCGAAGTCACCGCGCAAATACTCAAGTGCCATCTTTGTGGTGGCGCCGGGCCTGACCGTCAAATCCAGGTTGCAAGTGCTGTTGCCTGGTCATACCGAAAACTACTACGACAGTTTTGACCTGTGCCCCTCTGAATCCCTGCGCCAGAAGCTAAACCGCGCAGAGGTGTTGATTGAAAACTGGCATACGCTGATGCCGCTGCGGCAACAAGACAGATCAGTCGTCAAGAAGGGCAACGAAAGTGACGATGCGTACACCAAGCGGGTACTAGGAAAGCTGGCCATCTTCAAGGACTTGGTAGTGATTAATGACGAGGCGCACCACGCTTATCGGACACCGGCCAACGTAAAGGTCGGCAAGGCAGAGGCGGCAGCCATAGGGATTGACTTGAACGAAGCAACACGCTGGGTAGAAGGTCTGGACCGCATCCACAAGACCCGGCGCATTTCCCGCTGCTATGACTTGTCGGCGACGCCATTTGCACCCACTGGACGCACCAACACCGAGGCGGGCTTATTTAGCTGGGTGGTGTCTGACTTTGGCTTGAACGATGCTATTGAGGCCGGGTTGGTCAAGACCCCGCGTGTCGTGGTGCGCGACGATGCCCTGCCGAACGCGCAAACCCTGCGTCCCAAGCTGTACCACCTTTACCGGGAGCCCGAGGTGGCGGATGACCTGAATCGCAGAGCCGAGGTGCATGAGCCTCTGCCTGCGCTGGTGCAGCAGGCGTATACCTTGCTGGGGGCAGACTGGCGTGCCACCGCTGCTGAATGGGCGAATTTGGGCCACTTATCCCCACCCGTGATGCTGACGGTTTGCAACCGCACGGAAACGGCTGCACGCGTAGAGCATTACTTCAACAAGGGTTATGCGCAATGGCCCGAACTGCACAACGCAGAGCGAACTTTTCGAGTGGATTCCAAGGTGCTAGAAAAGGCAGAGCTTGGTGAAACCGCTACTGCAGACAAAGACTATGAGCTGCGTCTGCGCGAAATCGTCGAGGCGGCGCGAATCCCAGAAACGCATAGGGAAACCTTACTCGCCATGAAAAAAGAAGAGCTGTTGCGTGAGCTGGTGGACTCGGTCGGCAAACGCGGCCAGGCGGGACAAGACCTGCAAAACGTGGTGTCAGTCGCCATGCTCTCCGAAGGATGGGACGCAAAAAATGTTACCCACATCATGGGCCTGAGGGCATTTACGAGCCAGCTCTTGTGCGAGCAAGTGATCGGACGGGGCTTGCGGCGGGTTGCCTACGACAAAGACAAGGACGGTCTTTATTTACCCGAGTTCGTAAATGTCTTTGGCGTGCCTCTGTCCATTGCCTTGCAGTCCAGCGCCGACGGGCCCCCGCCGCCGCCGCCAAAGCCCAGCACACAGATTCACTCGTTGAGTGAACGCAATATGTTTGAAATCCGGTGGCCGAATATCTTGCGGGTAGACCAAGTGGTTCGCCCGCAATTGGTAGTCGAGTGGAGCAAAGTAGGCACCCTCACGATTGACCCAGCCACTGTCCAATTGCATGCGGAGCTCGCCCCGGCCTTGGGCGGCGCCGCCGATTGGAGTCAGGTGC
>CANGHQ010000164.1 GCA_947453585.1 Burkholderiales bacterium
GGACATGCCCAGCAACAAACCCACCAGCGGCGCAAAAGCCACCACCATGATGCTGTCGTTCAGGGCCACCTGCGTCAGGGTAAACAGCGGGTCGCCCCCGGTCAGGCGGCTCCAGACGAACACCATGGCGGTGCAGGGGGCGGCGGCCAGCAGAATCAGGCCCGCGATATAGCTATCAAGCTGATCGGGCGGCAGCAGCGGCGCAAACCAATGGCGAATGAATAGCCAGCCCAAAAACGCCATCGAAAAAGGCTTGACCAGCCAGTTCACAAACAAGGTCACGCCAATGCCGCGCACATGCTTGCGCACCTGGCCCATCGCCGAAAAATCGACCTTGACCAGCATGGGAATCACCATCACCCAAATCAGCAGGCCCACGGGCAAGTTGACCTTGGCCACTTCCATTTGGCCGATGGCCTGAAAAAAGCCGCTAAACCACTGGCCCAGCGCAATGCCGGCCACGATGCACAGCAGCACCCAGACGCTCAGGTAGCGTTCAAACAGGCTCATAGGCGCGACCGGCTTGGGCGCCGTAACAACAAGCGCAGGAATAGGCGTGGTTTGCATAGCGGGGGCTTTCAGGCGTGGGCCAGCGCGCGGGCGCTGGTTTGCAACAGGGCGGCGTGCAGCTTGGCGTCGGGCAGGCTGATGAAGAGTTCGAGGCGGCGCTTGATGGCCAGCAGGGTTTGGCGAAAGGCTTCGCGCTTGTGTTCGTCGCTCGCGTCGCCTTCGGACGGATCGGCATACGACCAGTGCGCCGTGGCCGGGTGGCCGGGCCAGACCGGGCAGGCCTCACCGGCGGCGTTGTCGCACACGGTGATGATCAGGTCCATCTGCGGTGCGTCTGCGCTGGCAAACACGTCCCAGCTCTTGCTGTGCAAGCCATCCAGGGCAATGCCGGCGTTGCGCAGCACATCCAGGCCCAGCGGGTTGGGCTGCTGGTTGGCGCGCGGGCTGCTGCCCGCCGAATACGCCCGAAAGCGCGTGCCGCCCAGGTGGTTGAGCAAAGCCTCGGCCAGGATGCTGCGGGCGGAGTTGTGGGTGCATAAAAACAGCACGTTCAGGGGTTTGGTGGTCATGGTGTTTAAGGTTTTGGGTGAAAAAAAGAACAGTTGGGCGCTGCTTATTCAGTGGCTTCGCGTACTCAGACCGCCGCACAAGGCGCCGCCGGGCGCAATTCGCAGGGTGCGCCCTGGCAGCAGTTTTGCGTCAGGTAGGCCAGCACCGCGTTCATGCGGTCAAACTGCGCGCGGTAAATCAGGTTGCGGCCCACGCGCTCGGTGGCAACCAGGTCGGCGTGCACCAGCTCTTTCAGGTGAAAAGACAGGGTGTTGGGCGCCACGCCCAGTTGTTCGGCCAGCGCGCCAGGCGTGGCGCCCTGTTCGCCGGCCACCACCAAAGCACGAAACACCTGCAGCCGTGTGGGCTGCGCCAAGGCGGCGAGCGCGAGAACGATTGAATTTATTTCCATAATTCAATTGTAGTTGAATTATTACTATGTTTGGCGCCCCAGCGTTCTTTAAACCCCCCAAGACTGAAAAGGCCAATGGCCCAACTTTTACCATTGCCCGCTTTGCAATTTACTGCCCTTAGAAAGTTCTCCACCCATGGACATGTTTTCAACCCCCTGGTGGTCCGCGCTGCTGGCCATTGTGCTGATCGACCTGGTGCTCGCGGGCGACAACGCCATCGTCATCGCCCTGGCCGCGCGCAATTTGCCGCCTGCGCTCAAGCGCAAGGCCATTGTCTGGGGCACGGTGGGTGCCATCGTGGTGCGCTCGGCCATGACGGTGGGCGTGGTCTGGCTCTTGCAAATTCCCGGGCTGATGCTGGTGGGCGGCCTGGGCTTGGTGTGGATTGCCTACCAATTGCTGGCCGACCAAGGCAACGAAGACGAACACGGCGAGAGCGCCACCACCTTTTGGGGCGCCATGAAAACCATCATCGTGGCCGACGCCCTGATGGGCGTGGACAACGTGCTGGGCGTGGCCGGGGCGGCGCACGGCGCGTTTGACCTGGTGGTCATAGGCCTGCTGGTGAGCGTGCCCATCGTGGTGCTGGGAAGCAGCGTGGTGCTCAAGCTGGTGGAGCGCTTTCCATCCATCATTTCCATTGGCGCAGCCGTGCTGGCGTTTACGGCAGCGCAAATGCTGGTGTCTGAGCCCCTGCTGGCCGACTACCTGGGCAACGCCAAAGCCGGCCTCACGCAAGACCAGCAGTTTGCGCGCTGGGCTATCTACATCGTTACGGTGGCTGGCGTGCTACTGGCCGGGCGCTGGCGCCAACGCAAGGCCGCTGACGCGCAAGCCTGATCTGCATCAAAGGCGCGTTAGGCGCCGCCCCGGCCTGCCGACCCTGGCCTGGGGGGCAGACGCTATGCTGGAGCCTTATGAAACTTCTCAGCAAATGGCTGCTCAACGCAGTCGCCCTCTTGGCCATTGCGCAGCTTTACAACGGTGTGCAGATCAGCAGCTTTGGCCAAGCCATGTTGGCTGCGCTGGTGGTGGGGCTGTTTAACGCGCTGCTGCGCCCAATTCTGCTGGTGCTGACCTTTCCGGTCACGGTGCTGTCCTTAGGGCTGTTTCTGTTTGTCATCAACGCGCTGATGTTCTGGGGTGCAGCCAGCGTGCTGGACGGCTTTCATGTGGACGGCTTTGGCGCGGCACTCTTGGGCTCGCTCATGTACACCGCGCTTGGGATGGTGATCAACCTAGCGCTGGAGCGCCTGTTCCCGCAGTAGCTGGGTGACCTCGCGGGCGCGGGTGTCAACGATGGCCGCTTCCAGGTGGTCTGGGCCCATGGCGCCCCATTGGCCGGCGCGCACCAGGTCTTGCGCGGCGCGCAGGCGGGCCAGCGCGGCGGGCCAGTCTTGCTCTAGCCCGTCAGCCTGCGCCTGGGCGCGCACTGCGGCCACGTTGCGGCCCTGCAACTCATACACACTGGCCAGCAGGCGCCAGGCCAGCACATCACGCGGGTGGGCGGCCAGCCATTCGCGCAGGCGCTCGGCGGCCTGGGTTTGGGACTGCTCCCGTCCGGACTGAATCTGCGCCTGCGACAGCAGCGCCAGCTCGGCCCGGCCCAGGCGGGCAATGGGCTTGGCCGCGCTACTGGCCAGCAGCGCCTCGGCACGCACAGCGTCGCCTTGGCCCAGCGCCAACTCGGCTTCCAGCAAGCGCGCCAGGCGGCCATCGGCGCCTATACGCGCCAGCAGCTGCTGCAGTTGCGTGCACAGGGCTTGGGCTGTGGCGTAGTCGCGCAGCTTGAGCGCCGCTAATGATGCGCCATACAAGGCCCCTGCCTGCTGGGCTGCGGGCTTTGCCGACAACACATCGGGCTGAACATCGGCCTGCCATAGGCGCAAGGCGTCCACGCCGCCGTTGGCCAGCACGCGGGCACGGGCGGCCACCAGTTGCGGCTCGACATCGGGCTTTTGCCCCGCTGCCGGGACGGGCGTGGCGGCAGCGCCCAGCGCGCCAATGCGGTTTTGCATGTCCGAGATGCGCTCGGTGGTCAGCGGGTGGGTGCGCAGGTAGGGAAAGCCGCCGCTGTCATTGAGCCGGTTGGCCTGCTGCAGCTTCTCGAACATGCCCACAAAACCCTGGGGTGCAAAACCGGCTTGCGTCATCACGCCAAAGCCAATGCGGTCGGCCTCGCGCTCCATGTCGCGCGAGAAATTGAGCTGGCTTTGCACTGCGGCGGCCTGCCCGCCTGTAATTAGTGCGTTGGCCGCCTGACCGTTGGAATTGCTCTTGCTGGCCGCCAGCACGCCCAAAATCATGGCGCCCATCATCCAGGGCGCCTGCGCGCTTTGGTGCGCCATGTTGCGGGCAATGTGGCGCTGGGTGACGTGGCTCAGCTCGTGGCCCAGCACCGAGGCCAGTTCGTCGCGGTTGCTCACCACCCCCACCAGCCCCAGGTGCACGCCAAAGTAGCCTCCGGGCAGGGCAAAAGCGTTGACCGAGCGGTCGCGCCCGAGCAGCAGTTCCCAGGCAAAAACGTCGGCAATCTCGGGTGGCATCTCGCCGCGCGCGCGTGATGCTGCCAGCAGCGGCTGCCAGATGCTTTGCACATACTCCATGGTGACCGGGTCGTCCACGTAGTCGGTGTCGCGGTACAGGCTGCGCGCAATGCTGTCGCCCAGGCGGCGCTCGGCGGCGGGCGACATCTCGGTGCCATCGCCCAGGTGGGGCAGCGCGTTGGCGGGCCCGGCTTCACCCGGCAGCGTTTGCGCCTGCAGCGGGGCCGCCGGCCAGGCCAGCGCCAGCGTCAGGGCACCCGCGAGCAGCCGCAGTGGCGCGCCGCGCATCTTTTGCGCGCGCTGGGGCCTGCGCTGGTTCGTTGGTGTCATGCCCGAATGATGCACTTGAATGGTGAAGCCCTGGTAAATGCGCGCTTTATTTCAGCAGCGCGCTGCCGCGCGGGCTGATCTGGCACATGCGGCGCGGCGCACTGCGCCAAGGGCGCCGCCGTATGATGGCCACCAGGTTTTGGCTGACGGCGCAATCAACGCAGCGTCGTAGCGCAGCCCCTGCCCCTCCATTTATTGTCAGTTTTTCACCCCCTCTTTGCCCATGAACCAACTCACCCACTTCGACTCCCAAGGCCTGGCCCACATGGTGGACGTGGCCGACAAGGCCAGCACCAAACGCATCGCCATTGCCACCGGCCGCATCGAAATGCTGGCCAGCACGCGCGCCCTGATCGAGGGCGGCACCGCCAAGAAAGGCGACGTGTTGGGCGTGGCCCGCATCGCCGCCATCATGGCGGCCAAGAAGACCAGCGAACTCATCCCCCTGTGCCACCCGCTGGCGCTCACCCGCGTGGCGGTCGAATTTGCCATCGCCCACATGGACGCCGACGGCTTTGACGGCGTGCGCTGCACCGCCGCCGCGGAAACCGTAGGCCCCACCGGCGTGGAAATGGAAGCACTGACCGCCGTGCAAGTAGGTCTTCTGACGATTTACGATATGTGCAAAGCCGTAGACCGCGGCATGGCAATGCACGGAATTACCTTGCGGGAAAAGCACGGGGGCAAGAGTGGGAGTTTTGTGAACGCGTTATTATTTTAAATAAAATAATATTTTTTGACTTAAGGAAGGTCTGCACAAGTCATCCCCACAGCCCTCTTGTGCGTTAAGTATCGATGAACCAAATAAGCCTCGCCACCACCGGATTTGAGCTGGCCACCAAAGTCACGCGAAAGCGTGAGCTGCTGGCCCAAATGGATGCCGTTAC
>CANGHQ010000165.1 GCA_947453585.1 Burkholderiales bacterium
CATGAATTTGACGGCGCTAGGGCACAAGCGCCCACGCAAGGGTTTGGGCCGTTAGTGCGCGGGTGCTTCCCAGATGATTTCGATGGCCTCGGTGGGGAGCAGGCCTGAGTCAATCACTTTCATGGTGCGTGGCAAAAACTCGGCACTTCCCTGGCGACGAATGCGAAGGATGTGCCCGGGACGCGCACGAACGCGCCTTCCGACGGAGTGATGGGCCGCAGCGGCAGCGACCTCATCCATGGTGTTCTCGGTGTCAACGGGCAGCAACTGCAGTACGAAGTCACCTTCAAAATTGGAACTTAAGGGAAATAGAGCCATTTGTTTCTCCTGGGTTGAGTCTGGATGCGGCCAGCGGTGAATGCCGCTGGCCTGGTGCTTGAGCAGTACTTAGCTGGCTTTCTTGACTTCACGCATCGCCCGGTACACCTCGGCCCAGGCGTAGTTGTGCGCATCGTCACCAATCTCGCCGGGGGCAAGGCTCATGTAGTTGAGGCCGCCACCGAGGTCCATGGGCTGAATCATGCCGGCCAGAAAGCGATCGATCAGATTTAAGTGCCCGGCGTAACGCTCTGGCTCCTGCTCGAAACACCAGCGATCCGGGGCTGATCCAAAGTGGTACATGCGGCCCTTGTACTCGAGCGGAAAATCTTTGACGTTCCACTTGTTCCCGGGGGTGTAGTTGATCGGGAGGTTGCACATATTGCAGACGACGGGCAGGGTTTCCGGATAGGTCATTGCCATATTGCCGTCCACCACGTTGTCGATAATCACATCCCAGCACTGGCCCCATGTGTCGTTCCAGCCAGGATATTTTTCTTCCAGCCAGTCGCGCTCAGCGGGCGTTACGCCAGCAGCCGGGTTCCACCAGACCGTAGGCCGCCAGAACCACACACCCAGGTGCATGCCATGGTGCTGTTCGCTGAGTTGCTCGAGAAAGTGATCCCAGTACCAGGGCAAGTCCAATCCCAGATCGGTCAAGGCACGTTCAAACTGGACGACGATAAATTCCTCCATGAACTCCTTGAAAGAGTGTTTGCGGTGCTCCAGCGGTGTGTAGTAGTCCATCATCGGGCCGGTCAAGACCGAGAACAGACGCCAAGCGCGCCAAAAGGCAATGTCGACCTTGTTTTGGGCCTCTTTTTTCTTCCCGTGTTTGATGAGCAATTCCAGCGCGGGTCCGCCGATTTGGGCATGCCGTGATTCATCCGTCTGCACGCTGGAAATCAGGCTTGCAAAGGTATGGTCACCGGTCTCTGCCGCGTCTGCGGCGAGCCCCAGAAACTGCATATTGGTAAAGCCGGTCTCAAAGCTGAATGTCAGCATGATCGATACGCTGATGGCATCGCGCGTCATCATGATGTCGTCAAAGAAGTGGCGCGCGGCGATCATGCCCCACTCGTTGGTGTCATACGCTTTGAATGCCCAATCCATCTGGCGGTCTTTGGAGACATGCTCATGCGGGAAGTACAGCTGAATCTGACCGTGTCGCACTTCGTCCAGGCAACCCATCGTTGCCATATTGCGCATGCCAGGCGCCATGGAAAAGCGGACCATGCGCGCCTCGGCCGTGGCTGCGGCATATTCGCCACGTGCGATCGCGCCGTAATGGGCCTTGATGACGGACTTCCATCCCGGATCCGAATTCTCAAAAATCTTTGATCGCTCCAGTGCGCCTTTGACCGAATAGGCGCCGGCATCTTTTTCTCTCTGAATCTTCACGTATTCGGGGTAGGTTTGCTTGTATGGCTCGTCGTATTCCTCCCATGCCTCTTGGGAGATGCCGTAATCACCTGCAAGTTCCTTTGGAAACATCTCTAGTTCGGTGACGTATTTGGGCGACCAGTTGGTCGATCTCCCAATGTCATACCAATCCATCCGATTCAGCAAAGCCATGTCGAAACTCCTTTTAGAAATGCGGCGAAATCGCCCTGTCACCTACAAAGAAAATTTTTGCTACACAGGTCGTTGGAGGCGCCAACTGTGGCATTGCTCGATGCACCGCAAGTAGCTTGCCAGCGATCGAGAAAAACGAAAAAATCTCGAGAAAGTAGTGGAAAACCACTACGAATGTCGTCTGAATTTTTGTGCTTTGGGGTCATTTTTTGAGAAGCTTGACCAAGCTTCATTCATTAAAATCAGTTAATTCATTGCAAATTAGTCTATTTGAACAAGTAATTTATGCCGAAAGTGATCAAATAATCAAAACCGTATATTTGTGGCCCTTCTGGCTATTATTACCATCCAGTTAAAAAATATCGAGAATTGCTTTCTGGAGCCCACCTCGCTGCCCGCGCTTGGCCTGCTTTGTGATTCCTGGTGCGCTTCCGTGCGGTGGGTGCGTACATCGGTGACAGACTGCGGCTCTTTTTTCAGGCGTAATCGCAAAGTCTGAAGCTGCGTGCTTGCCGCACGCCGCGCCGCCTAACCACCCGGATTTGCCACCATGAAACTTCGCGCCACCCTGGATTTTTTGCTCAACGATTGGCTCCACACCACCGAGCTGACGCAGCGTGCGCGCTTTAGCGACCATTCCCGCGAAACCTTTGACGCGGTGCTGGACACCTGCGAGCGCATTGCCCGCGAGAAATTTGCGCCCTTCAACCGCCTGGTTGACGTGCAAGAGCCGCACTTCGACGGCGAAAAAGTCATCCTGCCCCAGGCCACGCACGACGCGGCCAAGGCTTACGCCGAATCAGGCATGCTCAGCGCCGCTCAAGACTACGAGATGGGCGGCATGCAGCTGCCCTACAGCGTAGAAGCCGCCGCCAACGCGTTTTTTGCCTGCGCCTCGGTCAGCATTGGCTCGGGCATGCTCACCACCGGCAACGCCAATTTGCTGATGGTGCACGGCACCGAATTGCAAAAAACTGTGTTTGCCAAGAACGAATTCAACGGCCGCTTCTCGGGCACCATGTGCCTGAGCGAACCCCAGGCCGGGTCCAGTCTGTCGGACATCACCACCCGCGCCGTGCCCGACGGCGCCGGCTTTGAAGCCGAAGCCCTGGGCGCGCGCTACCGCCTCAAGGGCAACAAGATGTGGATTTCCAGCGGCGAACACGAACTGTCCGAGAACATCATCCACCTAGTGCTGGCCAAGATTCCAGACGCCAAGGGCGCGCTGGTGCCCGGTACGCGCGGCATTTCGCTCTTTATCGTGCCCAAAAAACTGGTGGGCGCGGACGGCCAACTTACCGGCGTGCGCAACGACGTGGCCCTGGCCGGGCTGAACCACAAGCTGGGCTGGCGCGGCACTACCAACACCTTGCTCAATTTTGGCGAGGGCAAATACCCCGTCGATGGGCAATCGGGGGCCGTGGGCTACCTGGTCGGCAAGCCCGGCGAAGGCCTGCGCTGCATGTTCCACATGATGAACGAGGCGCGCATTGGCGTGGGCATTGCCGCCACCATGCTCGGCCTAGCGGGTTATTACGCCAGCCTGGCTTACGCCAAGAACCGGCCCCAAGGCCGTCCCATCGGTGCCGGCGGCAAAGACGCATCACAGCCCCAGGTGCGCATCATTGAGCACAGCGACGTCAAGCGCATGCTGCTGGCGCAAAAGTCGTATGGCGAAGGCGCGCTGGCCCTGGCCATGTACTGCGCCCGCCTGGTGGACGAACAGCACACCGCAGACGCCGCTGCCGCCGACGAGGCGCGCCTGCTGCTCGAAGTGCTGACGCCCATTTGCAAAAGCTGGCCCAGCGAATGGTGTCTTGAGGCCAACTCGCTCGCCATCCAGGTGCACGGCGGCTACGGCTACACGCGCGACTTTCCGGTCGAGCAATATTGGCGCGACAACCGCCTCAACATGATCCACGAAGGCGCCCACGGCATTCAGGCCATGGACTTGCTCGGGCGCAAGGTGCTGATGGAAAACGGCCGGGGCATGCAGCTGCTGGCTGCGCGCATGCAAGCCACCATGGCGCGCGCCGCCCCCCATGCCACCTTGTCGCCCTACGCGGACGCCTTGGGCAAAGCCCTGGCCAAGGTGGGCGCAGCCACGCAAGCGGCCTGGGCCAGTGGCGCACCCACCGAGGCGCTGGCCAACGCCGTGCCCTATATGCAGGCCTTTGGCCACACCGTGCTGGCCTGGATCTGGCTGGACGTGGCTTGCACCACGCTGGCCGCTGACGCAGCGCAGGCGCAGAGCGCCACCATGGGCCGCCTGGGCGCAGCGCGCTTTTTCTTCCACTATGAGCTGCCCAAGGTCGGCGCCTGGTTGTCTGTGGTGCAATCGAGGGACATGACTTGTGCAACTTTCCCTGAGGACGCTTTCTGATGGCTTTTTTCAAAAAATACAACGGCACCACCGACAAACGCCTGCTGCGCATTGAGCGCTGGACCTGGGTCCTGATTTACGGCGGTCTGCTGACTAGCGTGGTGTCGTATTTCATGCCCGCCAATCCGGATGGCGGTGTGAGCCTGTCACTGGTTTGCGGCCTGCTGGCGGTGGCCTCGGGCGCGGCGCTGATTCTGGTGCGCTCGCGTCTGCACGGCGAGTAGCCGCAGCCCCAGACGCTGCCGTATCGCTGTGGTGACAGCCGCTACCGGCTTGGTGGCGGCACAATCGTTTTTTGCTTTTTTATCCCCCCCTAGTTTTTTCGAAGGATTCCGCATGACGCGCACCATTCAGCAGCTTTTTGATTTAACTGGCAAAACCGCCTTGGTTACCGGTGGCTCCCGTGGCCTGGGCCTGCAAATGGCGCATGCCCTGGGCGAAGCCGGTGCCCGCGTGCTGATTACATCGCGCAAGGCCGAAGACTTGGAACACGCCACCGCCGAACTGCAAGCCGCTGGCATTGACGCACGCTGGGTGGCCGCCGACTGCGCCAAAGACAGCGAAATCACCCGCCTGGTGGACGAATCCCTGCACCGCATGGGTGACATCGACATCTTGGTCAACAACGCCGGTGCCGCCTGGGGCGCGCCCGCCGAAGACCACCCCATTGACGCCTGGGACAAGGTGATGAACCTCAATGTGCGCGGCTACTTCTTGCTCAGCCAGGCCGTGGCCAAGCGCAGCATGATTGCGCGTCGCTCGGGGCGCATCATCAACGTGGCGTCGATTGCCGGCCTGGGTGGCAACCCTGAGGGCATGAACACCATTGCCTACAACACGTCCAAGGGCGCGGTCATCAATTTCACCCGCACCCTGGGCGCGGAGTGGGGCAAGTACAACATCACCGTCAACGCCATCTGCCCGGGCTTTTTCCCCAGCAAGATGACGGCCGGCA